>NZ_JBWKYN010000067.1:0-28074 GCF_059423785.1 Arcicella sp. GW458-12-2-14-TSB2
TATTTTAAGGGGTTTTTCTAGTAGTTAGACGGGGTTTTTCTCGTAGTTAGAATTTGTAACATATTGACTTACAATAACTTATGAGTAAAATTTTATATAATAGTATAATAGTATAAATAATAGTATAACTACTAATATTGGTTAGATTTTTATTTTAAAAAAATGTAACTAATTAAAATAAATGCTGACGGGGTTTTTCTCGTAGTTAGATTTTTGATGGCTTTATAAAAATGGGTCAAATAGGAGGGAGTAAATACAACGATAAGTTACTATGTAAAACGAAATCTGTTCTGCATAGTAAATTATCGTTGTTATTATTGATAAATAAACTTTTACCTTTCGCTGTGGTAAAATACTTTTGATGCTTACTTGTTGGCTTGTCAGGTTGTGTAGGTTCAATAAGCCCTTTACTTATCATTGGTTCCAGGTATTGATGAAAATTCTTCGATTGTTTACTTAGGGAAATATGTTGTAGAAATTCTACCTTCGATTTCGCTGTAACACAATATTCCAATACCTCTAGCATTCGAATCAATACAGATTTTTTGATAGTTTGCTCTGGCATAAATAACTCATTCTTTAGCCTTTGAAGAGTATATTCTTGAACTTTCTTTTTCTGTACATCTTGGTTACTTTTCGGCTTATCTTGGTTACTTTCTGGCTTATCTTGGTTACTTTGTACTGTTGTCAGAGGAATAAAATCTGGATGAATAGGAATAGTAACGATAAAAAAAACGTCTATCTACTCCATCTGTATCAAAGTAAGCAGGTTGTGAACCATTGTTTTCAAGGGCTTTTCTAATCGTTGGAATGCCTGTACCTTTACATTCTGTTAATCGAAGTCCTCTGTTTGAAAACCATACAGGACGCTTGGGCATACCGTTTTCTTCTTCGATACCTACAACAATATATCCACTTCCTAAATTTTCAAAATCATTAGCAAATGCTCCAACAGTTCGCATGATAGCAGTTGGATTCCAACTTTTTTTAAATTCTAATCGTTCTGACTCTACTGTTTTACCTTGTAGAATAGTGGATATATTTAAGGGTATTGACATGTTTTAATATTTTTTAGCACTATCGGAAAA
Source organism: Arcicella sp. GW458-12-2-14-TSB2 (assembly GCF_059423785.1). NCBI lineage: Bacteria > Pseudomonadati > Bacteroidota > Cytophagia > Cytophagales > Flectobacillaceae > Arcicella > Arcicella sp. GW458-12-2-14-TSB2. The sequence continues at coordinate 1,089 of NZ_JBWKYN010000067.1, forward strand.
GTACAAAATATTATGTACTAATATACAGCCGTATAAGCTTATCATAACTGTAAAGTTAGAACATATATTCTACATAAAAAAAATGAATGCTTAGGCAGAAAATACCTAAGACATCAAAGAAATACTTGGAAGTAATAATCACTAATTGAGAGGAAAATTTTTTATTTTAATGAAGTAAGAATAGAGTACATACTGAAAGAATGTAGTTTGCGGTATGTGTAAGCCCTGTAGCAACTAAGCTAGAAAAAAGAGTTAGATAGTTGTTTTATTAACAGCTAATTTACGTGCTTTATCCCCTAAAATTGAAATGATTATATGATATTTATACGAATTCGGGCAAAAAGATTCATAATGTAAAATTTATGTCAAAATAGTGTAAGATTATTGTCAGATTAGTGTAAAATGGTATTTAATGTAAAATTAATGAACAATTAGTATAAAATTAGTGTAAGATTAGGAATTGAGATAGGAGTATTGATTTAATAAAGGGTTAAATACTTTTTCACTACTTGAGTAGTGAAGCAAGATGGAGATTATGTATACATAAACTGCGTGCAAGCACTTTTGCAGAAGAAATCATTTTAGACATCAATTTAAAATATCAAAACCAATGTAAGTAAAGAAGCCAAAACAATCAAAACGATTTAGATTATAAGAAGCCTTGCAATGTGTTATTCCATCGAGAACTCCCAGACATAATTTGAAGAGATTAAACAAAAGGAGAAGGCTTAAAAATGTCAAAGTCATCCTATATTCGTTCGATGATACTCAAGTGGAAATTTTAAAATCTGTTTACAAAAGAAGAGCAACCTCCCCAAAAACAATTGAGGGGTATTGCTAATAATCTTAATCAACGCTTAAAAATACTCATATTCATGGCACAGAAAGAATGATTAAACAAGTAAATCTACCGCTAGGGAATATTGTTAAAATCTTAGATAAGTACAATCATGAGGTTCGATTAAAAATTACCCGGTGCTTTTACTAATGAAGCACCGAATATTCCCCTCTATCTAGTATTTTGAGTAATGTCACCCAGATTAATCACATTATCAGGAATAGGCCAAGTGTATAAATGCTCTTGCTCAGGAGATAATTCATATCTTTTGTTTCCCAGTACTCTAACAATACTTTTTGCATAAGCGGCTTCCGTTCTTAACCTTCTCAAATCGCTCCATCTCACCCCTCTGAAGATTAAACTCTTACGCCTTTCATTCAAAATCTCCGTTAGGATATTTTTAGTGTTCTCCATGGTTTTAGCTTGATAAGCCCCTTTTTGATAGCGATGCATCAGTAAGTTATTAAGATCCTTCAGTGCGTTATCATGATTCCCTAGTCGCTCATTGCATTCTGCCCTAATGAGATAGACTTCATCAAGTGCAGGAAATGGGTTGTAGGCAGCATAACCATTGTATGTTCCTTTAAAAACATAGTATCCATTTGTTACTGAAAAATAAGTAGCCACTCTTAAATCTCCAGATTCGTAGGAGCGTAATAAAGTAGTATCTATTTTCAGGAAAGAAGCAAATGTCTGTGTCCTAATCATAGCATCAAGCAAAGGTTGCTCAGTATTTCCACGGGCATACAGGGGAAAAGGGAAGTTTAAACGGCTATTCACCTCACTATAGGATATTAATACATCCGAGATAGACAAGCACTTCTCCGCCTGCTGCTTGGCCAGTGCATATTCTTTCATTTGTAAATAAGTTCTTGCCAGTAGTGCATACACCGCTTGCTTAGAAGGACGTGTTTTCTCCTCAGGAATGGTAGGAAGTAAGGATACAGCCTCAGCAAGATCTTGTACAATTTGTCTGTAGGTATCTTCAATACTCGCTCTTACATTCTGCTGGTTAATATCCGATGCAAGCCTAAGAGGAATCCCCATTTTTTGACTAGCCGTCTCCTTTTGGTAATCATCACAGAAAATCTGAGCCAATTGGAAAAACTGCCATGCTCTCCAAAACAAGGCAGTTCCCTTTATCCTGTCCCATTGCACCTCATTGTTTGGGGTTCGTTCAAGCTTAGTAATGCTTTCCAACACAACGTTTGCATAGAGAATTTTCTGATACGCATTATTCCATCCCGGACATTGCTGCCCTTCGTAGATGTCTTTAGCCCATACATAGCCATTTTTTTGATAAGGATTAGTCAGTGAATTCCAGTCTGTTTCATTCAAATAGTAATCATCCGTCCCAATCTCACCCATGATTAATAAAGCATTAGCATTCAGCAAAGTAGTATTATCCATTAAAGCATCTAAGTCTTTTAAGGTAGTAGGTACAGCCAGCTTACGATTAGGTTCAATTTCTAGGAAATCCCCATAGCAGGAAGTCATCAAGAGACTGAGTACACAGTAGCTTACCCAATAGCCGAGACTATGTAGCATTGAATATATCTTTTTCATGTTGATAAATTTTACGTTTAAATGTCCATTTTAAATCCCAAAGAATAAGTTCTGATAGGAGGGTAGTCTGAGGTTGGGAAATCAGGGTCTAAGCCTGCTTTATTGGCACGCCATAATATTCCTACATTATTGACATACATAAAAACCGATACATTACTCAGTCCCAATTTAGGCGCTGAAAGCTTGTAACTAAGATTAATGTCTTTCAACCTAAGATGCGCTCCGTTTTCAATCAGTCTTTCATTACTCAAATAAATATTATCACGCGTAGTATTAGCCGTAAGGGTAACTGCTGGAACTGAAGTCTGTAATTCATCCCCAGGAGACCGCCATCTTGCTTCATAATCCCGATGACCACCACCATAATTAATCAGATTGGAATAGTTGATACTACTTCTTCTGAACTGATAGCCAGTTTTGTAAACCATATTAACACTAGCACTCAATCCTTTCCATGTAAATGTATTTCGGATACTGCCAAAGAATACAGGCACAGTAACCCCCATTTCCTTGAGATTAACTTGCTGTAATGAAGCCCAGTAAGCCGCATAGTTTTCACTCAGCGCACCACCACCACCCGCTTTATTATCATACACCTGCATAGCCCCCGTAGTGGGATTTAGCCCATACCAAGGCAACGCATAGAGTATATCCACAGACTTACCTTGAGAGGCAGGAGCACGCCCAGCGTTGGAGGCAGGAAGAAAAGAAAGCAAAGTAGGCGCTTCCGCTGCATTGTATTGGGTTACCTTATTTTGTGTCCAAGAAGCAAGTAAAACCGCTGACCATTTAAACCTCCCTGTAGTAATAGCCCCATTGATTTCCAAATCTGCACCTTTGGTGAGCAGATTGGCATAATTGATTCGGTTGTCAATGGTATATAGACCAGAAGGAGATTGGAAAATACCCGTCGTAGGATCCAGAAAATCATAGCCGATGAGGTCTATCCCAGCTTTTTCATAATACTCCAGACTTCCTCTAACCCTGTTATGAAAGAAAGAAAAATCAGTAGCCATGTTCCAGACAACCACCTTTTCCCAGCGTAAATTAGGATTACCTGTAGTGGTTATACGTGCATAAGGATAATTAGTAATGACACCAGATGACAGAGAGATATTAGGAAGCGCACTTACTTGCTTGTTGATATTTCCATTAACCCCATACGTAGCCCTTAATTTAAGCAAGTCAATAGATTCAATGTCTGGCAACCATTCCTCTTTGATATTCCAAAGCAAACCCACTGACCAGAGAGGAACACCCTTTTGGTTAGTGGCTACGCCAAAAATATTCGAAGCATCCCACCGACCACTGAAAGAAAGCGTATACTTCTTATCGTAAGTGTAAGCCAGATTAGTAAAGTAGGAGAGATAACGGTCAGTCAAATACCCAATATCGTTGATAGGAGAGGGGATTCTCCCCGATGAAATAGGGCGTAATTGATAACTCGTCTCATAATTGAGATAAGGAGCACTGGTGAGTAGTTGGTCATCATAACCGTATAGCAAGTACCCAGGACCAGATTGAGAGCGATCTTGCCTGACTTCTGCCCCTGCTAAGGCATCCAATTGGTGCTTAGACTGAAAAAGCCCACTATGCCCAGACCCAGTATAACTATAATTGAGCTGTACTCTTCCATAATGACTATCCCCACTGCTTTGATTCCCCGATAAAATCCCACCAGAAGGGATCACACTAGTGCCATTCGCTTGGGTAAATCGGTTCACGAGGTCTCTGACATAATAGCTTTGTGGAGCGTAATATTGGCGGGATGCTCCTTGTGCAAGACGAAACTGATATTTTACTTCCAAGGCTAGATCTTGAATCAGTGAATAGCGAATCCCTGCATTGATCCTCGTTTCATTATTTTTTGAAGTTTTATCAGAAAAACCAAGTTCATCAATCGGATTAAAAGCCCAATTGAGTAATCCCTGAGATTCGGCAGCAGCGATATAAGGTTGGCGGTATTTATAAGGAATATAAGTTGGTATTCCATTATCATCTCTAAGGCTTGTATAAGACTGAATGGCACCACCCTCCCGAGGAATGAGATCTGTTCTCTCCAGTCCATTATTGTTAAAATGCTGGAGGGCATAATACAGGCTAGTAAAGAGTTCTAGTTTTTGATTGAATCGGTAAGTAAACTGATTATTGAGGGTTATTCTCGAAGAGTTAAACCCAACGTTCCCAGAAATATTTTTGTCAAAGCCAAAAGAAGAGATATACTTCAAACTATTGTTCCCCCCTGAAATATTGAAAGCATACTGCTGATTCAGACTTTTTTGATAAAGGTTAGCGAGCATCTCTTTCCTAATGTCTTTCGTGGCTAGTATTTTCAATTGTCGCTCCATTTCTTCAGCTGAAAGCTTTCCTTCTTGTCTAGCAATCTGTATCTCAATCGCCTCAGGCAGTAATGTCCAATTATTTTGTTGAAAACCTCCCTGCGCAAAGCGTAATCGCTGAAAATCTATTAGTTCCTGTGAAGCCAAGAAGGAAGGATTATAGAATAGATTTGGCTTTTCTCCAACCGTAAAATTCGACTGAAGGCTAACCGAAGTTTTTTGATTGTATTTTCCTTGTTTAGTGTTAATCACGATGACCCCGTTTCCTGCCCGAACACCCCAAATGGATGCCGCAGCGGCATCTTTGAGAACAGTAATATCGGCTATATCATTCGGATTGATGCTATTAATGTCTCCCTCATAAGGAAAATTATCCACCACGATTAGTGGAGCAGTGTCGGAGAAGATGCTACTCACCCCTCTGATTCTAAGCTCTGAGGTCGTTCCTTTGGGTGTTACAGTACTTCTGTAAAACTGAAGAGCGGGCGTCACCCCCTCTAAACGACTGATGATGTCGGGACTTACACTCCTGTTGATTAGCTCATTGCTGATGTGAGTAAAAGAACCAGTGGCACGCTCCCGACTGATTTTGGAATATCCCGTAGAAACAACCACTTCATCAAGGGCAAAGGATTGCTTGTGCATCAACAGACGTTCAGGGAGTGAACGGTTATCAACCGCAATAACTATTGTCTTAAAACCGATGCTAGAAATGACAAGGGTATCAGCGGGGTATTTACTAAGTCTCATTATCTCAAAAGAGCCGTTGGCATCTGTGATGGTACCAGTAGCAGCCCGCAACAGCCTGACAGAGGCTCCTTGTATCGGGTGGCCGTCTGTAGCGTCCAACACCCTGCTTTTTAATCGTTGGGCATAAAGCATGGCGCAATTTCCCATCAATAACATTAAGAGTAAGAAGAGTTTTTTCATTAGCTTGAAGATTAAGTGATAAGGATTAGATGAATGAATTAAAGGTTTGCATATTTCACAATGATGACCGCTATTTCCTGCTGCTGTAGTACCAAATCGAGCCCAATCTTATTCAGCTCCTGTTTGATAGCGGGGATGGTCAAGTTTGCTTTGTTTAGCCGAATGGATACATTTTGTTTAGCGGTAGTTCTATCAATGATAGGATATGGCTGTTGTGCCAGTACTGCGATAATGTAATTGGTAAGTTGCTCGACGGGTCGGTTCTCCATCACAAAGTAGTTTTCTACCTTATCAGAAGAGACAGGATTAGAAGAAACAGCATTAGAATATCCAGCAACAGATGATGGACTATCTCGATTAATAATTGCATAGCAAGGCAATTTCTTTTTTCCCAAGACGGCGATGATTCCCTTTTCAAGCTTGAAATATCGGTTGATGTCTTGCTCCACCAACTGATAGAGTACTTTTCTAGAAATATTTAGGGAAGAGTCAATGGCTAGTTCGTAACAGTAGGAATGTTCTTTTAGCCATTGGTAGTAAGCGAGATCCTTTTCATAAATACCTGTTTTTTGTTGCTGTGTGCCAATGAATTCTTCTTTGAGAGAATCACTTATGTCCCAAACGATTCTGTTAAATCTCCCAGCGTAAGGAATATCGAGTCTGTACATTTCATAAATAAGGCTACGGAATGGTACATTGTAAGCCCGAATATTGGTAGCACTTCTAGTGATTCCCCCGATATTGACGTTGATGCGTTTGGAGAGTAGAGACCTTATTCGGGTATCCTTTAGACTACCACCGTTTCCATCCAGAAAGAGGGGAATATCACGGTTAAAACCGACAGACGGAGTAATTTGTGAAAGTACAAAAGCCTCACCGTTTAATGCACGGTGTAGATTATAGGTATTGGTATATTCCGAAGCAGAAGACGCTCCGAAAAACACGCCATTTCTAATCCATATTTGATGAGGGATACCTGTATGGGGAAAATAGCTTTTTAGTAAGGTGTCTTCCACCACAGTAGGGAGACTCCAGCCCCTTTTACGAAATAGAGGAAGAGCCTTACTACTGTTTTCATAAGTGACAGGCAGGATTACCACTGCTGAGCCAAACTGCTTTTGCAGAGAATCCAGCTTATTGAGTGATTTAATGCAAGGTGCGCACCAAGTAGCCCAGAAGTCTAGGATGATTAGTTTATCCTTATATGCACTGAGGCTCAAGGTTTGTTTGCCTTTTGGGTGGTTAGCCACTTTTAGGGACAAGTTCCAAAGCTCAGGTGGGATATTGTCTCCCACCTTAAGAGCCTGAGCGGTTAGATAATGTATAGATATGCTCAAGTAAAGGCACAGCAATGCCCTTGCGCAGGTTTTTGCGTTCATGGGTTTAATTTTTTAGATGAATATTAGGTTAAATTGGGCTGTTGTAATAGGTTCTTTTAAACTTTTTGAAGTTGAGTTTACTTGGTCAGAAAGACAGTATCAATATTATATGGGAGGCTTCTTTATATTTTTGTAAAATTGTTTTTTACCTAATTCTTTGGATATGTCACATTTGAAAATAGTATTTTCCTCTTGGCTTCTTAAGCAAAAATGATAGGAAGTGCTGTATGAAATATGTTCTGACATAACCAATTTTGTAATTGACTCATTACAAAATTAATTTTAAGTCCCTTTATAGAGAAAAAATATCGGTTGACCATTACGTTGATTTGATTGACTTTTACTATATTTGAGAAAAATAAACAATTATGGAGTCAAAATTTCATCTTAAGCCAAAGAAGGTACATTTGGGAAGGAACATCGCTAGAATTAGGGCATATAGAGGTATAAAGCAAGCTACTTTAGCCACTGAACTAAGTTGGACTCAACAGCAATTGTCAAGCCTTGAAAAGCAAGAGGATATTGCGGATGATATTCTTGAGCAAGTTGCTGATATATTAGGCGTTACTATTGAAATTATTAAAGAGTTTGATGAAAGAGCTGTAATATATAATATCAATAATTATAATGACATTCACGATAATGTTTATAATGCAGGGGCATCTACGATTACTTACAGTGAGCCAAGCGATAAAATTATTGACCTTTATGAAAGATTATTGAATTTATTAGAAATAGAAAAGTCAAAAACTAACCAAAAATAGTTTATATATTATGGGCACTTTTGAACATCAAAAAAATCATTTGGGAAGGAAGATTGAGCGCATACGCAGTTTGCGTGGAATGACACAATCTCAACTTGGAGAAAAATTGGGAGGAATTAGTAAGCAGGCTGTAAGTAAAATAGAACAAAGTGAAAATTTAGACGATGAACGACTTACAGAAATAGCTAACGCTTTAGGTGTTGTTCCCGATGGATTGAAAAAGTATAATGAAGAATCAATTCTTTATTGTACTGCTAACTTTTATGAAGGTAGCCATTCGGTAAACACTAACATAAATACGATTATTAACGAACCTGTAGACAAAATTATCGAGCTTTATGAAAGAAAGTTCCAAACGCTAAAGGATGAAATTATTAAGGCTTTAAAAGAAGGTAAGTAATTTATTCATAGGATACAGAAGATGAATAATTAGAGAGTCTATGATGTGGTATTTAAGTGTTAAATGGAAAGTCAATACAATACAAAAAGTACTACAAACCTTTCTCATATTAGCGAGTTAGCAATAAAGAGTATGACAGTTCAAGAAATCGAACAAGTATCACATGACCTCTATTCAGAGGTCGAATGGAAAGTCCTCATTGACTTTTTTTGGACCAGGTATAACAAAAGATACTTTGACCAGATTAAAGTATAGCAGAATCATAGCGATTATGAAATAAGAAATAATTGCGGCTTTCTTATGGCGACAATTGACTGCATTCTTATAGAAACTTTAGAGCAATACTACAGTGGAACAGATGAAAGTATTGGCAACAGACTGCACGACCCATTTTATGAGTTTTTCAAAAGGGTGCCTGCATTTAATGATGTGATAAAGGATAACGCAGATGCAGGAAAATTTGCAGGACTTATGCGAAGTGGATTATTGCATCAATCTAAGACCAAAAAAGCATCGATAATAAATAAACAATTAGACACACCTATTCTTGATTGGACTGACCCAAACAATAAAAGTCAAGGATTTAAGTTAAACCGAGACAAGTTTCATGAAGTTGTACACAATGAATATAAATTACTTATTGACAACCTTGCATTGCCAGACAATTCTGAATTGCGAAATAGATTTAAATCAAAATTGAAAACATTAGTTGACTAACAACAACATGATACCTGACAAAGTTTTCAAAAGTTTACAACATTCGCATTTAGGGTTTCAAACCCTATTTACAGGTCAAACTCTAGAAGTGGGCTATAAACCTGATTATGTTTTAAAGAAGGGTAATCAATATATAATTCTAGAGTCAGAAAATAGTTCAAGCCGCAAAACTTACGTAGGTGGAATGATGAAGGCTGCTCACTTTTTACAGAATGAAAAAAAGGGGATGTTAATATTTGTTATTGTGCCAAAGGAAAATACAAAAGCAGAAACAATAGCAAAACATTTAAAACCATACTTAGTTTGGCTCTCTGACAAGACCAACTTAAGAGAAGTTTTTGTAATAGAAGCTAATAAGTATTATAGCGAAGGTCAGGTTCTATCACTTGACTGTGACGATTTTTATTCATATTCTTTCAAAGTTTAATCCTGCTGCTAATAACTAAAGTACTATAATAAAAAGCGAGCAATTTTTAGATTATTTTTCTATATTTTGTTCCTCCATAGAGGAGACATACTGCGATATTTAGATAGCAATCTACCTTGTGTAATGCTAGCTTGTCTGGCATTATTCATTTATTTTTAACTTGCTTTTGCTAAAGATACATATATTGGCGAAGTAAACAGCGATGCTAACTACTGCGTCAATACGAACATTAGCTGTAAGCGTATGACAGAACATTATCGAAAATATAAACTTGAATTTTTAACGAAAGCACACGACAAAAGTTCTTCTCATAAAGATGAAATTTTATCAAGTAAACTATGTGGATGTTTTTATTGCAAACAGATATTTTTACCTAACGAAATTACTGAATGGATAGATGAACTAAATGATGAGCAAACTGCAATTTGTCCAAAATGTGGAATAGATTCAGTACTGAATTCTGACTTGCCAATTGCTGACGAAATCTTTTTAGATGAAATGAATAAATATTGGTTCAGTTAAATTTAAAGAAATGATAATATCAGCAAAAGAATTTAAAAGATTACGAGAAAGTGATGACTTAACAGAACAATTTAGAGCAAGCCATGAACAAGCTGATTTGGAAATATGGTTAGAAATAATAGATATGTATCCCGACTTAAAAACTTGGGTAATTCATAATAAAACAGTTCAAATTGAAATCTTAGAACTGTTAAGTAAAGACCTAAATCCTGATGTTCGTTCAGCAGTCGCAAGAAAAAGAAAAATAAACGAAAAAATAATAATTGACTTATCGAAAGATATTGAGGAAAATGTAAGGTTTGCTTTAATGTCAAATACTAAATTGAATTTGGAAGAACTTAAACAAATTAAAGTTGATGACTCTATTTGGTTACAACAAAAACTTAATGAACGGATTAAAAATGCCTACCACCAATAACAAATATTTCGTGGTGGTTGAAAGCCAAACCATGAAGGAATGAGGGACGCTTAGTCTTGAACTTATTAACCTAAGCGGTCGGCTTCGGTAGTTTTTTTTATGGAGTTGACGTTCGATTTGAAGATATTCGGAAGAGCAGGTTTTGCCTACTTTTTTGTTTTTAGGGCTTGTTTATCATTTATAGTTATACCCATGATTAAAGTAAGTCTTTCGAAAATTGTTAGTCTGTTTGACTAATTAAATTTAAAATAGTGTAATTGTTTTGGCTTACCAAGAAACTAACTACTTTAGGAATTACAAAAACTGGCAAAACAATACAAAAAGTACTACAAAACTTTTGCATAGTTGCGAGTTAGGTGCAACTTTAACGAACAGAACAATGGAAATAATTAAAGACATAATTTGTCAAGTCTATGCTGGACAAAAATCAAGAAAAACTATTGACTTGGTTTTGAATACTTTTATTCCTGAATACGAAAAATTGAATTTAGACTATGCTTATCGGCTAGACGATAAAGATTATATATTTAAAACAGAAGACGAAATGATAAATTATTTCATAGAAAATACTGGACTAACACAGACTTTCTATTGGAATAAAAACCACGACAACCCTGACAGAGTTATGGTTGGAGCAAATATTACCGAAGACGACAAGCTGATAATGAGCATGACTATTGACGGTAATGGTGAAACAGAAATTAAATATTTTGAAAAACTTAAAAATATTTTGGATTCTTACATTGGAGTCATTACATATATTAATCCAGCAGACTATGACGATGGCCAAGACTTTATTTCAAAATATAGACAGAACATCTCAAACTGCTCATAGCTTGTTACCTACACCCCAAAATGTTAAAGAGCGTTACTCTCGTAGAATGTATCAGGGATAGATATTCCTTTTGCCTTTAAACATTTTAATATAGAGGATGTTTAGTTGAATATGTGTCTAAAATTACTCATGCTAGAAGCCATGAGTAACCAAGCTTTAAAGTTATTTGACAATGTTTCAAATCGAATTAGGATTCTTTTATATGTATCCATCCAAGCAAAAACGACTTCTATTTTAAAACGAAAGCTATATATATAATCACTTAGATAACGATATTCTGGTATTATACTCTTTGCATTGCGTTTATTTTCTTTGATATTAGCTACAATATTATTCTGTTGTATAAACACAATGAATGCTTTGACATCAAAACCAGCATCTGCATTAAGATGAGAGTAATGATAGTTAACAAGTTGTTTATCAAGGTGTTTTAGCATTGTTGCTATATGTTGAATAATCTCAAAATTATCATGGTGATTACCACTAATGCAATCAGAGATAGCTAAAATATTATAATTATTGTCACAAATCATCAAATTGTTTACTGTTTTTGCTTTTTTACGACCTTGCCATTTGACGTTTTCACCCCTTTTTTTGACGGGGTATGTGACCCGTCTAATTGCAAGCATTCTAGGGCTAATTTCCCCGAAATCGAAGCTACAGAAGCATCAAATAATTTGTCAAAACTACCATCACGAGTCCATTTGGCATAGTGATAGTAGATGTTTTGCCAAGTAACAAGTTGATTTTCTGGTCTCAAAGTTCGCCAAGAGCAACCTGATTTAAGTACATATAAAATAGCATTAAATACATAGTGATAGCTGACTTTCAGTCGATTATGACCTAATTTATGACTTAAATTGGGTAAAATATGGGTCGTAAAATCTGATTCTGACACATATACAGGGAGTTTATTCATCTCATAAAGTTAATCTATTTCAACTAAACATCCTTATATTCAATAAGCCCTTTCGAGGGTGATGCTCTTCCTTGTTTTAGGTCTTAGGAAGTCCCAAGACTAGTTTGGTTGTAAGTCCCTTATTGGTTCTAAAGTAATATTTCTACGTGTAATCTGCTGATTATTAGTGACTTACACTGTGAAATTTTTAGGCTGCATTTCTATATTTCCATGCACTTATTTTATCAATATAAAAGCGTAAGTTATTGTTATTTAGCAACTTAGTGAAGTCATATTCACCCATCATGTTCACGTGATGCCAAACGACCGCTGTCGAGTTCTTAATGACCGCCATTATCTCCTCCAATTCTTCTTGAGACTGTACTTTTGTGAGTATTTCAGACAGGTACATATAATTCCACAACACAATCGCATTTTGTAGCAATAATCTGCACAGAATAATCTTTTCTTGTTCCTCTTTGTTGGCGACTTGAAACTCTTGATTTTTGCTAAAAAACACCGCTTTGGCAAAACGATTCATAAATTCTATATGGCTCAACATCTTCTCAATCGACTGGCGCAAGGTCAGGTTGTCATAATATTTGAGAATGAATGAACTCTTAATAATCTTACCAAACTCCTTCATAACTCTTTGCAATGTATTTTGCTGTGAATACGAATTTAATCGCTTTAAAACCTGTTCAGCGGTGGTTTTACCTAATTTTAGGGATGCCATAACTCTTAAAATGCCGTCCCAATGATTTTCAATTAAGGTAGTATTAATGGTTTGGTCAGGTATTTATTTATAGTCTAATTCAGCATATTCCTTTTTGCTTTTGAAGCCATAGAGTTGCTGAGAACTAAGGTCTTTGTTTCTGGGAGCAAAGAAAATGCCCAACAAGTGCATCATTCCAAACACTACTTCTGTTGAACCGTGTGTATCAGTCGAATGAATCGTACTTTTGATAACTGGATTGTTTAAGTGCTTATCCACCATACTAACAGCTTCACGTGCGGATGCCACAATTACAGTCGCATAAAACATCTCAAAACGTTCATCTACGAATGCACTAACAACTTCCAAAATATACTTCTCTTAAACTATCCATAATGACATTAGCTTTTTGAGACTGTACTCACATGGTTTTTTGGTAAAGATTTTATAAACGCTTTCAATAAAAAAGTCCTTTATTGCTAATGCTCTAATTATGTTGGAATTCATCTTAAACAGTATTAATATAAGCAGATTTAAACCTTATCTGGCAATTTAAAATGTGTAGAAAAAGAATTTATGCTCCATTTGGAGACTGCAATTAGATAATAATCAGCAAGATTACAAATGTATTGTACATTTAGTATGATTAAAAAAAAGAAATATATCTTAAAATTGACTTTTATTAAAATAATATATAAGTTTGCATCTGCAAAAAGGGATAAATAACATCCCTTTTATCAAACATAAACTTAAATGATTGGGCGATACGGTTACTTAGAGGACTTTATTAATGAACTGCGTTCAGAGGGAAGGTATGCATTTTCATTGCCGGAAGTACGGAATAAGTTTGAACAATCCGATGAGGCGATTAAGAAGGCTCTACAGCGGCTTAAAAAGAAGAGGGAGATTGCTTTAATAAGAAATGAGTTCTATGTAATCATTACTCCTGAATATCGGAGTAAAGGTATCCTTCCACCATCATTATTTGTTTCAGAGCTGATGAAATTTTTGGAGAAAGATTATTACGTCGGTCTGTTAAATGCAGCCGCTTATTATGGAGCCGCCCACCAGCAACCCCAATCTTTTTCTGTAATCACAATGAAACCAAGCTTAAGGAATATTGACAATGACAACCTGAAAATAAATTTCTACATAAAGAAGGAATGGGCAAAAAGAGATATAGTTCAAAAAAAGGTTGATACAGGATACATAAACGTTTCATCTCCGGAGTTAACCGCTTTGGATTTGGTAAATTATTTTGATCAGGCGGGCGGTTTTAACAGGGTTGCAACAGTGCTGGAAGAACTCTGTGAAAGTATAGATGCTGATAAAATGCTTGACCTAGCAAAACGATATTCTCCTGTAACTGCGGTTCAGCGTTTAGGCTTTCTGCTAGAAGAGATTTTGAATATGCGTGATTTAAGCGAACCAATAAAAGACTATTTAAAAACGGTGAATTATTTCCCGGCATTATTAAGACCGCAAAAGGAAAAGCCCGAGATGATAACCGGTAATGACTGGAAAGTTGTACAAAATTTAGAAATAGAAACAGATTTATGATTCCACAGGCATATATAACAGCATGGCGTAAGAAAGCTCCCTGGCAGGAGGATTTCCAGGTAGAACAGGATCTGATCATTGAGCGGGCTTTAATGGCAATATATAGTGATGAATATTTAAAAGAGAGATTGGCATTTAGAGGTGGGACGGCATTACACAAATTATATCTGTCACCTGCCGCTAGGTATTCTGAAGATATCGATTTAGTGCAAATTACAGCTGAGCCATTTGGGCCAATTATGGACAAGCTTCGTGAAGTATTATCTTTTTTGGGCGACAAACCCATACGTAAACAAAAACAACATAATAACACATTGATTTACCGCTTTGATTCAGAAGGCGGAATTCCATTGAGATTAAAGGTTGAGGTTAATTGTCGGGAACACCATACCATTTATGGCATTCAGGATGTAAAACACGCTATGCAATCAGAATGGTATACCGGTGAAGTTCTTATACCGACCTATGAATTAGCAGAGTTATTAGGTACTAAAATGCGTGCTCTATACCAGAGGCGAAAAGGAAGAGACTTGTTTGATATGTGGTTTGCGATCACACAGACTGATGTTGATTCAACGAGAATTATCGAAGCTTGGAAATTTTACATGAAGCAAGAAGATAATAGTGTATCGCAAAAGGAATTCTTAGAAAACATGGAGAGGAAGATTTCCGATCAGGATTTTTTAGGCGATATGCAAGGGTTGTTAAGACCTGATCTTTCCTATAAAATTACTGTTGCTTATGAATTTATAAAAAAAGAATTGTTAGAAATTTTATAATATGACCCAAAGCGAAAATACACACAAATTGCCAGAAAGCTGGTCTTGGGTAAAACTCAATGATATCTCATTGCCTATAGAAAAAGCTATTATAAAATACATGAATCCTGATGATAAATTCAGATATATCGACATTGAATCAATTGATAATAACTCCCAAAATATAAAAAATGCTAAATATCATACTTGGAAAACAGCTCCTTCAAGAGCGCAACAAATAATCCAGACAAATGATATATTATTTGCAACTGTTCGGCCGTATTTAAAAAATATAGCGGTCGTAACTGCTGAATACAATAGACAAATTGCTTCTTCGGGATTTTGTGTTATCCGCCCAACACTTGTTAATTACAAATATATTTTTTATTTCATCCAAAGTGAAGCATTTGTCAAATCCATTAAGAGGTTTTCATAACAATTTGCCGAAAATATACGGTTTCCAACTATCTTATTAGTTTTTCTTAAAGCCAAATCCACTCTTAGGTTTTCTTAAAGCCCGTAACCCATTTCCTTCCAGTTTAATTTCGTCCTTAAAATTGTATTTTCCCAAACGATTAATGTGTTCAAAAGATGCAGGGGAAATATGGTCAAAGTCTTCCTCATTAACCTCATACCCTTCCTCTTTGAGTTCTTTGAGAATTTCTTGAATATAAACCGTGTTCCAAGCCATTACAATATTGGTTAATAATGTGAGACTGAACGCTGTTATTTGTTGTTCTAATTCTTGTTGTTTACGTATGAATCCATCGCTACCAAACCATAGGTGAGGTTCTTCCTGCAAATCTGCGGAAAATTCACTTTTAAAACTAAAATATTAGTTGTTTTTTCGTAATGGTCTAAGTCCATTTGTTTCTTTTTCAAAAATTACATCAAAAGCATACTTTCCTAAGCGATTGATATGTTCAAAAGGAGCAGGAGAAATATGCTCAAAATCATTCTCATCTACCCGAATTCCTTCATTTTGGAGTTTTTTTAGCACTTCTTGGATATAAACGGTATTCCAAACAATGACAATATTAGTCAGTAAATTAAGGCTTCGTGCCGTTATTTGTTGCTCCTGTTCTTGTCTTTTACGAATGAAGCCATCCCCTCCAAACCATAAATATACTCGCAATCCATGCAGTTGCTCACCTTTGTTGAGTTGGGCATTAATTTTCTTTCTTAAAGGTTGGCTTAGTAAATATTTACAGATAAAGGTGGTTTTGACTAACTGCCCATAAGATTGTAGGACATACATCAGATTATTTTGCTTTGGATAGGCTTGTAGTTTAGCAATAAGTGTAGGAGCAGTAACAGTACCCATCCTTAAGGAAGCAGCTACTCGTGTCATTTCGTCTTTATGTTTTTTGAGATAATCCACATTAACCGTACCAGTGAATTTCAATGCTGGATAAGTAATTTGAGGAACTCCATTGCCAACTACTTTGTAAAGTCTTTGGCTTTTCAAGTCTTTGATTCTGGGATGAAAATGTTTTCCTACTAAATCAAAGAGAGCAAAATTCAAATCAGAGTAACCATGTGTGTCGGTCGTATGTTCATCAAGTTGCAAGTCTGTTTCATTCGCTAAAATTTCATTCAAGACATAGGTTGCATCCCGTTCGTGGACACTAATAATTTGACTACCAAATTGAGAAAACTGGTCAGCTGTATGGGTATAAATTTGTACTCCTTGCCCATAACCAAAATATTTCGGTAGCGTTTTGGCATTGCGAATTTTGCCATTGGTAGGAAATCGTTGTCCATCAGAAGATGACAATGTACCACCGCCCCAATACCCACTAAGCCATTGTTTATTGTGGTAATTGACAAGTAAATTATTAGCTTTTTTGAGATTTTCATCAGCAAAATAATTATTAGCCACCCACCAAAGCTGCTGATAATCTAAATCAGAAGAACGAGCCAAATCAGCCAATGAAAGATTACAAGCATTAGCAAACAAAGCTGCATATTTGAGGTTTTGGTGTTGTGGATTCCGTGCCGAATAAGCGTTTTCTAATTCTTTTGAATAGTTTATCCAGCTATCTACCTCCTGAATCATTTCCACTAACGAAACCTTTGGTAGTCTTGTATTAATTTGTTCTTGTAGCATTTTTGCCGATGGTGGTATGTCATCAGCACTCAAAGGCGAAACTACCAATAAGTCATTTTCTATACGAATATCGTTAGCTTGAGCCAACTTTTCCGACAATTTTGGCAATAAATCAGCCAATTCTTTTACTTTTTCATCTATTTTTATAGTTAAATTAGGCAAATTCAACTCTTGCCAAATACGCTCTTGATGTGTTTTCCAATAATTTTTCTCAAGTAAAAGACTTTCAAGATTGGCAAATTTGCGAGATAAATCTATGTAGACATCACCCGATTGAAGTCTATCTTTTAGTAATGAAAGTACACAAAGTTCATAGTTTTGTTGATGAACTATCCCACCTTGAAGAACAATTTTTTGCCAATTAGCACTCACAAAATTCATGGGGGTATCTTGGGGTATTTTTCTTTTCTTGCCTGTTTGCAGGTCTTTTACCAAAGTTAATGCTGAATCAAAATTATCTTTTGTAAAAGCTACTTTGAAATCAAACTTTGCCAACAAATTAGGTGTAAATTGCTTCATGGTTGGGTATGAATATCTCAAAAATGCCAAGTGAGAATACGTTTTTTGCTGTTTTTCTGTAAGCATTTGCAAGGCATCTTGAATCTGCATTTTAGGTACTTTTTCATAAATTTTTGGGCGTAAGTGTGGGTCGTCAATGCTTTCATCTACTACTATTTGGCTTGTTTGGGTTACAATTTTTATGGCTTTTTGTTGTGATTTTACATCTTCTAATAAACATATATCTAATGCTTTTTTAGCTTTGTTACTCATTTTTTTCCAATAATCAGCATACATCACTAAAATCATATCACTAATGTCTAAGAAACTTTCCGCAAGAAAACAAATCAACATTGGATATAGTCTTATCTTTTTGAAACGTTTTAAATCGGTGTTATTTGTGGTGCGTACTGTATGGGCTAATCGCTTTCTTCTATTGTCAGAAAGTGGTGCAAAATCCCAAGTTTTTACTCCCATATCAATTAAAAAATCAACTTTTTCAAACATAAAGTTAATTTCTTTAGCAGTATTTGAGTTTGGCATTGTGCAGAGCCAACGATGCTTTGTTATTCTTCTTGAAGCATCAACGTCCAATAAATTATCTAATTTCTTATTGAAATCTTCTTTCAACAGATTTGATAAGCGTTGATAGGTTTCTACTTCTAATTGTTCTCGGATTCCAGCCACTAAAGTTTCCAATGTACTAATGGAAGGGCGAAGTATTTTCGCTCGATGCAGTTTCTCACAAAGTATTGCTAATAAATATCTTTCGTTCTCATGCTCCATTCCTTGTTCGACAAGCCATTTTTCAAAGATGAGTTCATCCATCAAGGGCTGCCATTTACGAAAATTTAAGTGTTTGAGAATTCCCTGCAAGTGATTGCTCCGAACCTTATCCCATTTCCCATAATCAATCAAAGATTTATATTGTGGCTTGTTATAGAGTTGTTGAGCAACAAAATCAATGATTGCTACACCAACTTCAATATTCCAATTATTGGGGACATATCCTAAATATCGTAACAAGCATAATTGCACTCCTACCGATATACGGTTTAATTCTCCATTGAAAGAAACTAAAAATATCTTGTCGGTTTGATTCAAATAAAAATGCTGCCGCATTTCTACTTCGCCTATTATGGGAATTTGTTCGTAATGCTTTCGTTCTTGATTGTTTAAAAATGTTACAGGCATATTTGATAAATTAAGTTAAAACAGACAGTCCAAAAAGTTGTACCTTTCTGAACCATCTATTTTTAATCGAATAACTCTAACATTTCTTTTAAAAATATAGTCCAAAAAGTAGGTTCAACAAAAATCAAACATTTATATTTGTGAAACTAACTTTTTGATACTTTATGAATAAAGTTTTCGGCTACGCACGTGTTTCGACAATCGACCAAAACCTTGATACACAAATTGAAGCCTTAGAAAAATTTGGCTGTGATAGAATTTTTCAGGATAAAATTTCTGGAGTAACTACTCAACGACTTGCCTTAGATGAAATGCTTGCTGTTTTGAGAGAAGATGATACCGTTGTTGTCGCTCGCTTTTTTAGGTTGGGAAGAAACAGAGATCATCTAATTAATTTAGTTAATGACTTTGCAAGAAAGAAAATAAATTTCAAAGCTCTTGATGTCGGAATTGACACAACCACGCCCGCAGGAAAACTCATATTATCCATTTTTGCATCTCTGGCTGAATTTGACCGTGAAACTATCTTAGAAAAAACAAGGGCTGGGCAATTGTTGGCAAAAGCGAAGGGAAAGCATATTGGAAGACCGACTGGTATTAATCAACAGAACTACGAAAGGGTTAAGACTGCTTTAGAAAAAGATATGTCTGTTTCAGAAATCGTAAAACTCACAGGTATTAGTATTTCATCCGTAAAAAGATATAAGAAAAGTATTGAAAGCAAATAGTATAACTATCTCCTTAGTTTGAAAGGTGAATTTTTCGCAGATTTGCAGGAAGAACCTCGATTTCACATCTCGCATAAACAAAAGGCATTCCAACGCTTTCACGTCAGTTCCCGTGGCAATCATATCAACCGTTACGGCGATGCGAGGATGATAACTCGTGCGAAATTGACTCAGCACATCGGCTGGTTTTTCAGTATTGTAGGTTATTTTTTTACAGAACTCATTTCCTTCGTCAAATTCCTCTCGAACGATGTCAATTATATCCTGAGCGTGGGCATCGGTTTTGGCAAAAATCAAGGTTTTAGGCACTTCATATTCTCCATCTTTATTGATTCTTTCGGGAAATATTTTTGTTTGTAATGCCTTTTTGAATTCCTGAATTACGGTACGAATTTGGGTAAAATTAACAACCGAATTATCTAATTGTTTATGCGTATAGGCGGTGTCTTCTTCCAAAGATTCCCATACTTTTTTACGAGATTGTTTTACCCTCGTTTCAATGTATTGGGTGGCTTCTTGGGTGATAACAGCCCCATTTTTTGAAATTTCAGTAACAATATTGAATACATCAAAAGGCACGTTTACCCCATCGGCAACTGACTGTTCCCAGGGATATTCACTGACAATATTTTTATTGAAAAAACCAAAAGTTCTGTCATCGGGCGTGGCGGTGAGTCCAATCAAAAAGGCATCAAAATATTCAATCACTTGCCGCCACAAATTGTAAATGCTACGGTGGCATTCATCAATAATGACAAAATCAAACATTTCAATAGGTACTTTGGCATTATAGGCTACTTCTTTGGGTCTGCCCGTTTGCTGAATTTCGTTTAATGAAACTTCTTCCAAACTTTCGTCCATTTCTTCACCTCTCAAAATGGAGTACATCCGTTGAATTGTACAAATACAAACCTTCGCATTAGTATCAATAAAACTACTTTTGAGTCGCTGTACGTTATATAATTCCGTAAATTTTTGCTTATCATCGTTGGGCGTATAGGCTTGGAATTCTTGTTCTGCCTGTTCGCCCAATTGACGGGTATCAACCAGAAATAAAACTCGTTTGGCTTCTGAAAATTTCAATAAACGATAAATAGATGAAATGGCAGTGAACGTCTTTCCCGCTCCAGTAGCCATGTGAACTAAGGAACGTGGTCGATTCTTAGCAAAGGTGTTTTCAAGATTTTGGATAGCGTTGATTTGACATTCCCGAAAACCCGTAGGATTTAAAACTGGAAACGTTAAAAGTCTCGTTCTGAGGGATTTGCACTGTTTTAGCCAATCTTTCAAGGTTTCGGGACGGTGAAAGTTGAATACTTCTCTGGCTCTTGGTTTGGGGTCTCTGAAATCTGTAAAATGGGTTTCAACTCCAGTAGATTCATAGATAAAAACGGGGGTAGAGTTATCAGCTTTCCATTTGGTATTGGAACTGGCGTATCGTGCAGATTGTTCCTCGACTTTCGACAAAGTTGTGCCTTCGGCTTTGGCTTCGATGATGCCAACCATTTTACGTTCGATAAATAAAGCGTAGTCGGCTGGACCTGATTCAGTCGGAAATTCTTCAATGGCAATTCCGATACCTGCCGAAAAGTTAATTTTGGAAAATTTCTGAATAAGCCAACCTGCTTCGATTAGTTTTTTGTCAATGGTGTGTCTGGCGGAATCTTCTGGTCTTAACATCTAAATCAATTAATATCAATGGTTTACAACTAAATACCAAAGATAAAGTTTTTCAGTGAAATATGAACTTGGGGGGTGAAAATTATGGAAAAGAAATTAAATAGGAGGGAGGCTAAATAGAAAAATTCTCAATTTAAACTTGTAATTGTCAAACAAAAGATTCGTAAATTTCGGTTAAACTGTATGGAAAAATGTGTGGTGGGTAAATTCCTTGAAGATAGATGCTGACAAAGTGTGTCACGAGTGGAAGAGTTCAAATCTTTTGAACATTATGTAAGCAATAGAGTTCTTAAAATAAATGGGGATAAAAATTATTGCTTACTTACTGGTTATCTCGGGTTAATTTTTATTTTTAAAAAATAAATCTACATCGGATAGTATTGATAATAAAAAGAAAATACCACCTTCAAAAAAGCAGGAATTGTTATTGAATAGTTATCGTAAATTTAGGTTTGATTTTGTATCCCAAAAATTGAAATTCACTTATTCATTTTAGTTTTGAAATTCACTATTTTCGGCAGCAAATGTATTTTGTGAAGATAGATACAAAATACATTATGCTAACATTTTATCTTTCATCCCATTATTTTTAGGTTTTTGAATTTTATTCTTAGAAATCCAATTACTCAAAGTTGCCTCGGTGGCTCCGTAACGATTGGCAATAAAACTTTGTGTTGAACCATTTTGAAGTAAGGCTTCTATCTCAACTCGGTAAATATCCAATTTACTTTTCCCTGGTCCTTTCGGACGACCCAAAATCATACCGTTCGCTTTTTTCACCCGTAAGGCTTCCTTGGTTCTTTGGGAAATTAAATCTCTTTCTATCTCGGCTGCCATCGCAAAAACCATCGCCATGATTTTACTTTGGATAGTGTCGTCCAATTGCCAATTGCCTTTGACGGTGTACATTTTGATCTCTTTGTCAATGGCAAACAAAATGATTTCCATAATTTCCAACATACTTCGCCCCAATCTCGAAAACTCACTAATCAAAAGTACGTCTCCTTTTTCAAGTTTATTGAGAATTGTAAAAATCTGCCTTTCCTTCCAAGACACTTTCCCCGAAATTTTGTCTTCCACAAATTCCACTTTGCCTAAGCCTTTTTCATTGGCTAATGAAAGAATATCGGTTTTGTTTTTGGAGTTGTCTTGTTCGAGCGTTGAGACACGTAAATAAGCAATATTCTTAGGCATTTTGATAAGATTAGATAAAAACCTCATAAAGATACTTATTTTATAAGAGTTGCATCGTTTTTATCAATGACTTTCGTTTGATTATTGTGGGGGTTTATAGGATGGTTTATTTGATAAGGAATTTGATGTATAATTTGAAAAACATTTGGTTGTTGAGCCTAAAAATTAATATACTCTGCAAATGGGATTCAAGTTATATAAGTCACATATTATCGGCTATTTTTTATTTTATTATTTTAGCATTTGCTTAAATAATAAAGTTTGCTACCTTTGCGTTATGGAGGATTTAACTTGTAGTAGACAACGGGCGGACGTTAAACAAATTTACCGTTGTAAAGATAGAGTTTCAGAACTCAATGGCTCATTTGACACTTTATCAAGCGGACTTGAATTGGTGGGTAACAACGTAAGACTAAAAATTCTGTTTTTACTTTACGAAGAAAACCGACTTTGCGTTTGTGATTTGAGCGACATTTTGGGTTTGACAATTTCAGCCATCTCACAACATTTAAGAAAAATGAAAGACCGAAAACTTATTCAATCAGAGAAAGAAGCACAGACCATTTTTTACTCCTTAACAAAGGAATATGAAAAAATGCTCAAACCGTTTTTCAAAATACTTAACGACAATAAAATTTTAGAAACAATATGAAAACAGACAATAAAATCATTAGTGCAGGACTTTTGACAGCAATTGCATCGTCTTTGTGTTGCATTACGCCAGTTTTGGCAATCGTTGCAGGTTCAAGTGGACTTGCTTCTACCTTTTCGTGGCTCGAACCTTTCCGACCTTATTTTATTGGTATGACTTTTTTGGTACTTGGCTTTGCTTGGTATCAAAAACTAAAACCTCAAAAACAAATTGACTGTAAGTGTGAAACAAATCAAAAAATAAATTTTATGCAAACAAAATCATTTTTGGGAATAATTTCCATTATAACGGTTTTACTTTTATCATTCCCAAGTTATGCTTACATCTTTTTTCCTAAGACAGAGAGCAGAATGATTATTGCCACAACTTCTGAAATTAAGACGGGCGACGTTTCGCAAGTCGAGTTTACAATAAAAGGAATGACTTGTTCGGGTTGTGAACACCACGTAAAAACAGAAATTAGCAAACTAAAAGGCATTGTGGAAATTGTAGTTTCATACGATAAAGGGAATGCAATTGTAAAATTTGATAGAAAACAAACCACCATCCAAAAAATCGAAAAAGCCATCAATTCGACAGGCTACAAA
The DNA here is from genome assembly GCF_059423785.1 of Arcicella sp. GW458-12-2-14-TSB2. NCBI lineage: Bacteria > Pseudomonadati > Bacteroidota > Cytophagia > Cytophagales > Flectobacillaceae > Arcicella > Arcicella sp. GW458-12-2-14-TSB2. Next base: position 24,798 of record NZ_JBWKYN010000067.1, read on the forward strand.
TCACTAAAAAGCAGAATCATATCATAATGGAAACAATGTTAATGTCAGAAATTACTTGCCCAAACTGCGGACATAAAAAAACGGAAAAAATGCCAACCGAAGTTTGTCAATTTTTCTATGAATGTGAAAGTTGTAATACAGTACTAAAACCATTGCAGGGTGATTGTTGCGTATTTTGCAGTTACGGAACTATGCCTTGCCCACCAATTCAAGCAGGGACAAATTGTTGCAAATAAATAATCCAACGTATAAAAATAGCTAATGGATTTGGATATAATCGTAACATACTTTCATGCTTAGAATTAGATGGTATATCAGAAGTATTGTTTGCTTCATAATTTTTGAGGTACTCCAAAGTGGTTATTTCCATGCTATTGTGTTGATATACTATCGGGTTATGCGAGTTTGTAGGGCAAATTAATAATCATTATTGCTTAATGAAATATCGAAAAAGAATTAATAATAAAAAGGTTTCAGTAAAGAAAATATAAATAAACGATGTTTTATAGCCAAATACCTCAAAATGTTTCTTGTAACATTACAAATAAGCGTTACGTAACGTTACAAGAGTTATTTTTTCGTTTTTTAGTAATTTCCCATTCAAAACTGCATCCGCTGAATTCTAACCGCATTCAAAATCGCTAAGAGTGCCACGCCCACATCGGCAAAAACTGCCTCCCACATGGTTGCTAATCCACCTGCACCAAGAACTAAAACGATGGCTTTTACTACAAATGCCAAAGTGATATTTTGCCAAACAATTCGTTTTGTTTGCTTTCCGATATTGATTGCCATTGGTATTTTTGAAGGTCTATCGTCTTGAATGACCACATCGGCAGTTTCTATGGTTGCATCACTGCCCAATCCGCCCATCGCAATTCCAACATCGCTCAAAGCCACAACGGGAGCATCGTTTACACCATCGCCCACAAAAGCTACGGTTTCATTTTTATCTTTTAACTCTTTGACTTTGTTTACTTTATCTTCGGGCAGAAGGTCGCCAAAGGCGTTTATGATACCTAATTTATCCGCTACGAATTTTACAACATTGCTTTTATCTCCACTTAACATCGTGGTTTTTACGCCCAATGACTTCAATTTATTCACGGCTTCTTGGGCATCTTCTTTAATGGAATCGGCAATGGTTAAATAGCCCACAAATTTCTTATCGTAAGCTATGGCAATCAACGTATAGACAATTGTGGTTGGGTCAATATCGTATTTGATACTGAATTTATCCATCAATTTAAAGTTACCAACCAACAATTCTTTTCTATCAATCACCGCTTTTAATCCGTGTCCCGCAATTTCTTCGATGTCTTTTAGTTCATTGTCTGTCTTTATTTCTCCCACAAATTGATGAATGGCAGTTGCTACGGGGTGCGTACTTTTACTTTCCAAAGCATTAACCATACTTAGGATTTCGTCTTTGTTGAATTCGGGTTTAAACACCACTTCTTGCACTTTGAAAACGCCTTCGGTCATGGTACCCGTTTTGTCCATCACCACGTTTTGAATATTGGCAATTATATCCAAAAAGTTGCTTCCTTTAAACAAAATACCATTTTTTGAAGCCGCACCAATTCCTCCAAAATAGCCCAAAGGAATAGAAATAACCAACGCACAAGGACATGATATTACCAAGAAAACCAAGGCACGGTATAACCAATCTCTGAAAACATAATCACTCACCACAAAATACGGAATTGCAATAATTAATACCGCTAAAAGCACCACAATAGGCGTATATATTTTGGCAAATTTCCTAATAAATAACTCCGTTGGGGCTTTTTGGGCGGTGGCATTTTGCACCATTTCCAAGATTTTCGAGAGTTTACTATCGGTGTAAGCGGTGGTTACTTTCACTAAGGCAATCGTATTTAAGTTTATCATTCCTGCCAAAACGGTATCGCCTTTTGCTTTGGTATCAGGTTTACTTTCGCCTGTGAGTGCTGCCGTGTTGAAAGAGGCTGAATCGGAAATTAATTCACCATCTAAGGCTAATTTCTCCCCTGATTTTAGTTGAATAATACTGTCTAAACTCACGGTTTCGGCTTTTACGGTTTTAGGTTTGTCATTTTCCAGAATGGTTACTTCGTCTGGTCGCTGGTCGAGCAATGCCTTAATATTTCCTTTGGCTCTACGAACTGCCAAGGTCTGGAAAATCTCACCAACGGCATAAAACAGCATAACTGCCACGCCTTCTGGATATTCGCCAATGGCACCCGCTCCGATAGTGGCAATAACCATCAATAAAAATTCTGAAAATATCTCTCCTTTTCCTATACTTTCAATCGCTTCTTTTATCACGGGGAAACCTACGGGGATGTATGCCAAGGCATATAAGGCGATGCGTACCCAACCCGTAAACCATTCGGGTTTGAAATAATTATCTAAGGCAATTCCCAAAATCAATAAACTAAAACTGATGATGGCGGGCAAAAATAGTTGAAAAGTAGTTTGATTTTCACTGCCCGAATGGTCGTGGTCTTCGTCATCTTCTTCATCATGGTCGTGAACTTCGTGCTCATCATGCTGATGACCATCGTTTTTAGCGTGTCCAGTTTTCAAAATATCAGTTGCGTCCGCTTTGTGATATATTTTTTCTTCTTGGTTACAACAAATTCTTTTGCCGTTTTTGTCATAAATGTGTTTGTGTTCCATGATTATTATGGGTTTGTTATTTTATATTAGAAATTGCACTAATAGTAAGTGCCACTATAACGGTGTTAAATACAAATGATATTAGACTGTGCATTAAAACAAATCGCCTAATAACCTGAGAAGTTATCACAACGTCGGATACCTGAAAAGTCATTCCAATTACAAATGAAAAATAAGCGAAATCTAAATAATCGGGTTTTGTTTTACCTGGAAATTTAACTCCGCCAACTTTGCTACCTGTGTTGAGTTGATTATGGTCGTGGTATAAATGTGCATATCGAATCGTGAACGTTGTATGAAGTAATAGCCACGAAAAGGCAATAGGCGATAAGGAAATAATGGCATGAAAAAGTTTATTTTCCGTTACATCATTTTTTTCATTTATCAGTGCCAAAGTACCAAGGAGACTTGAAACCACAGCAATAAGTACAATACTAAAAATGGTTTTAAGATTTTCATCTTGCTTTTCAACAATATGACATAATTCATTAGCTTGGGTTGTGAAAAAAAGTATCCAACTAAAAACTAACGCAGTGATGCAAAAAACATCCCAGCTCAAAATAATTCTACTGTTTACTTCAATACTAAAAACAAGTAATGAACAGTAAACGAT
>NZ_JBWKYN010000068.1:0-28041 GCF_059423785.1 Arcicella sp. GW458-12-2-14-TSB2
ATCCCAATCATTGGGATTTTTTAGCAGCTTTAATATTTTTAGTCGATGACTAAAAATCGATAATTATATTTAAAGGTCAATACAATTCAAGTCAATGCAAAGCTACCTCCCAATCTTCATATGGTGGGGTTACAGTAAAACCTGGGTCGCAATATTCTCTCAAATAGTCTGTTGCTCGTTTCTGAGCAAATGTAAAGTTTACTACTTTCCCTTGTTCATCTAACTCAATGACGTTGGCAAAAATTGCATACACCTTTTCAATTGCACTTGGATTATTTCCATATAACGAAAGGTAATTAATATCTTCTAACATGTAATGTGTACCACTTGCCATAAAATACGCGAAAGTTCTCAGGGCTCCAGAAAAGTCGGAGCTTAGTCTTTTTGTCATAATGTTATCTTGCTTTTAAATGATTTTTTGTTCCGAGTAACGACTATATAACCGATATATACCCAATTATTTTAAAACTCATTGAGTATATCCATCCTAATGCTAGGATAACTATAATAATATTTCTTTTGTCTAAAATAAATAAAAATACTAAAATCGAAAAAGTACCTTAAAATCTTTTGGTTTATAAAACTACCATTATTCTATATATATACTAAGCGTATGACCAAACTTATAAGATACTTTACATTTTTGTTTTTGCAATGTAACATTACAGGACTATATATATCCCTATGCCAAATACGAGCATTAATTAGACACGCTATACTAGATATCTGTAAATGCAATTTATACTATTTAGAAATCTCAAAAATAAACTTTATATATGAATTCAGCACTTTTGAAAATTTCAAATGCTTGGGAAATGGATGGTTTTCTTGACTTATTAAGAGATAGAGTTTTTAATTTACAAATGGGCGAAGATTTTCTTCACAATTTACAATCTATTGAATTTGATTCAATAGATTGTATTCCAAAAGATACCATTAGAATTCTTTGGTATATTCCTATTTTCATGGAATGGAGAGATATAGATTTAAAATATACTTTAGAAGAAAATGAGTATAAAAAATATATTAATTTAAAGTCTAAAATATTAAATCATTTAGAAGAAATATTAGGGATGCCATAACTGTAAAATAAAAAGACGATTTTATACACTTCAAAAATAAATTACCTTTTCTTTCTGTTGGATTGTGTCCACTCCCGAGCAATAAGAATAATCCAATGAGATGAAATATGATAATTATTGCAGCAATCCACTGAATGGCTGTTAATAGTCTAATGATGGTGGGTTTGTCATTATTTCCCATTTTTTTACTAACATGAACAAGCGTAAATAAAGAGTTTTCTCCAATGAAATAAACGTTAACCAATCTGCTGAATTTATTCAAAACACTAGTTAAATAAGTTTTAGAAAGCTAATTTTTTATCAATAGTTCGATATTGTCCTTTAAGCTATCGAACAGCGAGGTATAGGTTAGTTATTTTTTAATCAATTTATATAATAGTTTGCCTTTTTTAGTTTCTACACATCGATCTAAGTCAGTGTCATATGATTTACAATCAAGATTGTAAATCATCAAAGTATCTTTTGAAAAACTCCATGTATATTCAAATCTATCATCTGGGTTTTTCCTTAAATGCAAAAGATCAAATTGACAACCAGCATCAATATAGTCATCTTGAACTAGGTAGCTATTAAAATCTAAGAATCCCTTTACAATACCATCTTCACTGAATGATATCGATTGTTTAGGGGAGTCTACCACTTGATAATTACCAGAAAAAATTTCTTTATTCAATAATCGGCTTGAAAACGTTTCGTTAGGTAATCCCATCTGATACTTGATATATTTTTCTCGAATTCCTTTATTGGCAATTATCATCGTATCATTTAATACTGATATACGTATGGTGTCATTATCATAGTCAACACAAAAGAAATTATTAGGTTTTTCAGTAATGACTTTCATGTCTATGCCTTCATGAAACCCATAAACGAACATAGCAGTGTCACTTCTAAAAGTAATAAATGAAAATTCACCTTCATTTTGTGAAATCTTCGGAGATTTAGTCTTTTGAATTGAATACAAATATTTTAAATTAACCCAATCGCCAGCTAAATCATAAATAGTCAATGTGCTAACAGAATCAATATTCAACATTCTAACAGAATCTGAGGCTATTGATTGGCTATCTTTAAGGCTTTTATTATCGGAACAACTTATTAAGAAAATAGATAGGAACACTAATAGCAATCTCATATTTTTCGAAATTTTAGAAAGAACATTATACTTTTAATTAAGTTTTAGTAGATATATTATTAGAAATGCTATTTATTTCTGTACTTTTTGTTGTAACTCATCAACAAGACGAGAGTCAAATAACCATTGGCCTTTTAAAGGGTTTATTCCCTAAGATAATCCCAATAAAATAGCATAGACTTTAGATTTTTTTGCCTATCAAATCAATAGCTACCCCTATTAGTATTATTACTATTTCAAATGAACCAAACCCTAATAAATAGGCAAAGAGAGCCTTTAAGTAATTTTTGAAGCCTCCACCAAAAAACTGTCCAATAGCCCAAGAGATATATATCATTATAATACTAAAAATGACTGTATCAAGAATAGCGTTGGTTACAAATTTGCCAACAATAGGGTGTATCGAAAGCCATAACATACCTTCGCCCATGATAAAACATAACAAAACGCCGATTTCATAAATATTGTACAAATACTTTTTGAAAAAAATCTTTGTCCAGAATGTAATGAATAACAACATCAATATATTGGCATATCCATAATTGTTCTGAACCCAGAGCATAACACTATTTACACCTGAAACTCCATATTGTTTTTTAAGTTGTTCTTCACTGAGTACATCAACCTCTAAGTAGCTCGTAATCAAGCTATAAATAACTGAACATAGAAACAAAAAAGTTACAGGTTTCGTACAAGCATTTCTATCTGTATTGAGATAATGATGAATCAGTTTGCTAGGTCGTAGCAACAATTCACTGACAGTAAACAAAAAACCTCTCTCATAGCCAATCAGGTTTAGAAACTCCTCTGCGGCATATTTTCTATCAACTCTTTTCAATAAAGGTTCTTGTACGTTGGTATTGGTAGCCTGATTAGGATGATCTAAATGTTCATTCTTCATACGTTTGCGCAAGTGATGCTATGGTTGAAATTTATGCTAATTGAGACTATTTCAAGTTTCGCTCTTTTAAAATATTTTCTAATTCTTTATTATCGTATTTGGAATTATTAGCCAATCTATACGCAAAAAACAAAGGGATTAAAATAAAAAATCCTAAACCATTTTTTGCAATGCTAAAAATGACAATTCCTATAAGGAACCCAATTAATAGCGCATTAATAATAGCGGTTGATTTCATTTTTTTTGCTTCTTGTAACAACTCTTGGTCCGTTAATTCTGTGAGTTCTTTTTGTTTCATTTGTATGTTTTAGGTTATTATATTTTACTGTTGATGTTGTTTTTCAGGATAGTAACAAAACAATGGGGGTAAAAAAATGTATATCCATCAAGTAAAACTAAAATATTTTAAAGGGTTTTCAAATCACATTAAATAAAAAATCTCTCCTTTCACCATAGTAGATGGCAAAAGGAGAGATTTGGAAAATCTTGACAATTTTATCTACTTCAGTTTCAAGATGAAGTAAAATTTAGTATAATAGAGGCCATGCTTGACATTTGTTTGTGCTAGGGGGCAAATTTTTATCAATATGTCAAGATTAGTTCATTGGAACATCCCTAACAGGGTGAATTAAAACTCCTTTTTATCAATGGTTCGACTTGTCGTCCCCGAGATGCCCTTTGGAACATCTCGAACAGTGTGGGTCAAAAGAGATTCACCATATTATTAACCGAAATAGAAATGAAAAAGATACTTTTTTTTATGTTAATTTCTTCTCAAGTATTTGCTCAAAGTGAAGAAGTTGTTAATCAAATACTTGACAAAAAATATAAACCAATTTTCAAACCAATTCTTGGAGAATTTACAGTAAATCATGGCGAGAAAATTAAGGTAAATGATGAATACAAGAAGCTAAATTATGGATTCAAGTTTGATAGCAAGAAAATAGATGTGCAATTTCATTATCCTCAAAAAGATAGTGATAATTCTTGTAGCTATTTTGTGATTTTTCAAAAGAGAATAAACCTGATTGGAAAATTTGAAAATGATTTTGCGTGTGATTTAGATGTAAACAGTTTTGAACTTTACAAAGGAGAGTTTAAAAATAAAAATTATTTACTTCTTACTTGTATTAACAATGGAAGTGGTGGTTTTGCAACAACGATAATTTTTCATCTGTTTGATATAACAAATAAAAATAATATAAAATACTATCCACTATGGTCAAGATATGGCTCAATTAATTGTTTTGGAGATTTTAATTCTGATGGTGTACTTGATTTTTTGAAAATACGGAACAATGAAAAACAGACAGGTACAGACACTTTTAAAACAACTTTAATGACTTTGGATAGCTTACACACTATTTTTAAAGACTTACCACGAAGCAAACAGTGGTATTTCAAAAAGATTTATACAAAGAAAAATAGAATACGAATCAAAATGATAAAGCTCCCCCGTTTGGCGTAGTTTTCAACTATGTCAATGCGTATTGCAATGATATATTGCAAAAATGCAATGCATTTTATGATTCTTCATCTTGCGACGATACATATCACTACACGTTACGGACTAGGGGTCTCCTTCTTAGAATGCCTGATACGATACCCTGAGGTAGTAAAAACTGCGAAAAGCGAGGGTGAATTTTAGCGTACTAGAAGTCCTTTTATCAATAGTTCGACTTGGCGTCCCCGAGATGCCTTTTGGAACAACTCGAACAGCCTAATTATCCTTCGTAACATCCCGAACAGTTTGACGCTTTGCTTAATACTTGCTCCAGTTGGGGGGGAAAACGATAAATTTAAAAATCAAAAAAACTTCTATATCGATTGCCTATTTTTGCTAATTCAGTGTTTAATTTCCATAAATCTAAAAGGTCTAATCCAAATTGTCCGTCACGAATAGTTATTTTAAAATCTTCCGATTTTATTGTTGTAAAGCTATGATGTCGATTTTTCCAGACTCGGAAAGAGAAAGAATTATGGTTTAATGTCTTAATTTTTATCCATCCAAATGGATACTTGTAAGTAATTATTAAGGATTTATTTTGATAATCTATTACAATAAATTGTATTAAAGGTGCTTGAAATGCAATAATGATAAATAAATTAAATAATTGAGTTAAACCCCAAGTTAAAACTGAAAAAAATAGCGTTGCAATTATAGTTACTTTACCTACTATAAAAGTAGTAACTCCTAAAACTAATAATAAAAGCAAAGCAAAATCATACCAATGTGTAAAGTAGTATGAAACCCAAAATAAGAATGAATCCGAGTATTTTTCGTTCTTAATTTTTTTGGATTTAGTCATGTTTAATAAAAGCTGGCTAATCTCATAGCCAATTATGTTTAGAAACTCCTCGACTGTATATTTTCTATCAACTCTTTTCAATAAAAGTCCTTGTTCGTTGGTATTGATAGCCTGACTAGGATGGTCTAAATGTTCATTCTTTATACTAAACTAATAATAGGTTTTAAAATTTGTACAAAGCAACTTACGATATTGTTGATAAAAATACAAATGCTTTTGTGGAGAAAATTCGCTTGAAGGATTGAGAGATTTGGATTGTGGTTTAGTAAATTACAGTCTGGTATCTTAGATACTGACTAACTGGTGAGAAGTTTTAGCGGCCTAGAAATCCTTTTTATCAATAGTTCGACTTGGCGTCCCCGAGATGCCCTTTAGAACATCTCGAACAGCATGAATAATATAACACAAAGTCCAAGTAGGCGGAGGTAGGTTTATAAGTCACCCGATTCCCAATTTGTCCAATGATTGTTGGGTTTGAGTGTAGGTTTCCAACAAGTTATGTCTCTTGTCACTAAAACTTTTGCAATTAATTGATATGTCTCTTGGCTACTTGGTAGGGAGCTTTTGTCATAAGTACTTATAAAGTGAAATCTATCAAGTGTCATAAGTTTCGGAATATCATGTGGGATATGTTGTTTGATTTCGTCTTCGGTTGCACTAACTAATTCAGGGTTAGTGTCGCTGAAAAATCTAACAATGTCACTATAACCAATGAGATTTTTGGGATTATCGTAGTCCCTTGGTTTAATTCCCAATGCCAAATATTTTTTTGTGTCATGGTCAATTGCAACTTTCTGCCCATGAATAGTCAATTCGCCTTCAGTTGGGCTAATTAATTCAAAATCTTCCTTGTTTGTTATCCTTTCATCTTCCTCCGATGTTATTAAAACAATATTGCTTGCATTTGTGATGTAACTCCCTTCGGAATATTTGTCAATAGCATAGCTGATACAATTCCCAACATAGTCAAGTTCGATTTCTGCATTATTTGCACGATTTTGGTAACCACATTTTTCAAATACGATTGCCCATCTTGTTGAGTCTGCATATAAATGAATTTTGTTGCCTGCTGTTTTGCAATAACCATGCTCTAGGTCAAGGAAAAAATTATACTTGATATAGCCATTCGTTCCTACTGGATAATCATCAGCCGGTTGTCCATTAAATGCTAAATCAAGCTTATGCAAAATGTCTGCTTCCGTAAAATTCATTTTTTTGTTGTCAGATTTTTGACTGTTTTGTCGGAAAGAGCAAGATGTCAATGTTAGTGTTATGATGATTAGGGATGTGCGCATACCATTACTGCTAACGAGTATAGCTTTTGGCAGACTGGGAATTAGCATTGGGTCTGCTCGTATCGGTGTTGATTATTTTTGTTTAGCTAAAGTAAGCTCTAAAGCTTATTATTTAACGTCACTTCTACTATCTTGAGTAAGTTACCAAAGGTTGCCTTAAATTTTTACTCGTCATAATTTAAGTTCGTCAATAAGTTGAATGATTAAAAGCTGTGTCAAATTTAGTATAGAATTATCGTCCTTTTGTTCATAATTAATTGTTGCAATAACAAAAGCATTTTTATAAAGTCGTTCTGGAAATTTGTTCCACGTTATTTCATACCTGCTGTTTTGTAAAGGTATTGTCCCGCTACTGCTTGTATATTTATTTTGAATTAGTGTAAATGAAATTGTTGTGTCATTGTCAAACTTAACAGTAATAAGTGAGTTAGTCTTCGAAGATAATACTTTGTTAATACTTATGATCTTACGCTTTTGAAGCGTGTCATTAATAATTTCAATTGTCCACTGTTTTTTAGGAAATGATGGAACTCTAAAAGAGTTGATGTCTAAAATTGTCAGCAATTCATCATTAGTTATCCTTTGTCCAAATGAACATAACGAAGTTGTCAAGATTAAAATAATAAGTATGTAAATTGTTTTAGGTGTCATTTTATATTACAAGTAACGGTTTGTGCTAGTGGGTAAGTTTTAGCGTACTAGAAGTCCTTTTTATCAATAGTTCGACTTGGCGTCCCCGAGATGCCCTTTGGAACATCTCGAACAGTGTGAACCCGATTTAACTACATTGTAAAATAAACCAGGAGTTGTCAAATTGTTTGTTTTTTAAATCGTTTTTTTTAATCCAAAAGTAAAGTCTTCCACAGTCACCCCACATCATTTCATTTTCCTGATTACTGTCTATTTGTAAAAGCAGTCGCCAATTTATTGCATTTGGTTCCAGTGCTTTTGCTTTTGGGTCATTATAACCTGTCTGGTCGCCACAATAAAGTCCATTAGTGACAAGTTCACATTCCAATTCCATTTCGTTTTGAATATTGTCGGCATAACCAAGCAATTTATTTAGAATTCCATCTTCATATACTTTATTGTAAAACTTGTCAATCTCATCATCAGTAAAATTTAAATCATCATATAAATTATGATTATAAGAAGGTAAACTGATTTCTTGTTTGACATTTAACGAAGAAGGTTTAAATCTTGAATTTTTTAAATCAGCTGGGAATTCAATTCGTTTTAATGTTGTCAAGTTTCCATCGAGGTACAAAATTTTGAATTTATTTTTTTCCTTGAAGTCGAAGCCCCAAGCATCTTGCTCACTTGCATAGAAAAAATAAAGCATTCCATTTTGAGGTAAAAGGTTTTCAATGTCAAACTGTGCAATCTCTGATAAGTTTATTTGTGCAATAAATGAAAGTGGTTTTGTAATAATTTGTTCGGTTTCTTTTCCAAAAAACCAAAACTTCTTTTTCTTTATAGTGTTAGTTTCGGTAGCCCAATAAAGACTAGAAGGCAAATCTGGTTGACCACCGATTTTAGATTGTCCTACTTGAATGTCTTCTTCGTTACAAGGTTTAAGATAAAGTCTGATTGTATTTTTAACAAAAGGCTCTAATTTATCAAAAAAGTGACCTAGCCCGTTCGCTTTAAGCCTGTCAAAAAGTTGTTCTTTATTGTCCATAAGGTGTTTTATAGAATGCCCACTAGTGAGTATATAACCGTAATATACCCTAATAATTTAAATTTTTATTGCGATTATCCATCCTAATGTCAGGATAATCGCAATATTATATTTTTACCCAAGATAGATAAAATCCAAAAACAAAAAAAGTGCCACAAAACCCAATCAAATACGATTAAAGATTTTATGATACTTTTAATATTTAAACACTTGCTTGTGCTAGTGGGTAAGTTTTATCGGACAAGAAGTCCTTTTTATCAATAGTTCGAGATGCCCTTCGGAACATCTCAAACAGCAGAAATTATTTATTTTAAAAAGTTCGTTTTCATGTGAATTTGCCCACTATTTTTTACAAATTTTTCAGCTCTTTTCATTAAGTAATAATCAAGGTTTTGTTTTTTCCCCATTGAAGCCTTTATATATTTCATAAATTCAAGGTAATCCATTACATGCAAATATATTTTTTCATTCATCATAGTAAGAATTATCTCATTCTCGATTTCTTCCCAATCTCCTAATGGTATCAATTCCGAAACTAAAACAAGACAATGAGGAACTAAAGAGGCATCAATTTTAATTTCTTTACCTAAGTTGCTAAAAACTGGCAAATTCCTTTTGATATTTTTATTTGCTCCGATAAGTTGTTTAATTCCTTTTAGTACTTGCTTTTTTACATTCGATACCTTTCGTTCGATTGTTTGTTCCTTATCGAGGTTTAGTACCCCTAATGCCTTAGTCTCTACCAAAAAAATACCGTATTTGTGATGAGCAAAAATATCAGTCAATTCTCTGTCTTTACTCTCTTGCTTGATAATTGGATTCAAATAAATATCATTTAGAAATAGGCTTTCCATTGAATACCAGATTTGCCTTTCAAAAGTGCCACCTTCATCTTTATCTGATATGTTGACTTGTTGAACATCAGCAAAACCAACGAAATGCTTATGAATTATATTCCAATTTTTGATCTCGCAAGGAATCGATTTTGTTTTGATTTTATACGAATTGGAAGTCTTCTGAGAACTGTCAAGAGAATAGATAAAGGAATCCATTGAAGTTGATAATTCTGAATTATAATCTCCCAAGTACAAATTCTTGATGCCTTCCATAAATTGTAGAATAGTTATTCTATCTCCTTCTTTTATTGTCAATTTAGCCGTTGCAGAACATGTCAACAGCTCATCATATAATTCTATTATTACCTCTTTCTCGTTCAATATTCTTTTTAACCCTTCATAATCTCTAATAAATCGACATGGTTGAGTGATTAAAATGGGATTTGTAAGGTCATCATAAATTCTTGAACCCGTATGGTAATAAATCCAATTGTCTTTTTCATCTTTCCCAAATAGAAATTCTATTCGACATCCATTTATTAAAGATCGAATAACATTTGAAGGAATTTTTACAGAAATTTTAAATCCGTAATTATCAGAAATAAACCATATTCCGACATCTTCTCCTTTCATTTCATTATATATTTCATCTTCCTGATTCATATTCTTTTTTCTTAGTAAATATTAATGAGAATACTACTGTAAAATGCTCTGAATTATTCAATACTCATTCCATCTATTTAACCAAACATAAAGGAATACTAAATAAAAAAAGTGCTATAAAACCTTCTTCATTTTTGATAAAAGAGAGAGATTTTATAACACTTTTTAAATATTTATCAGCCGATGACTGAAAGCCGATAGCCGACTACTTATTTCACTTCCTCAAAAGGAACATCTTCTGCTGATGAGTTTCCTGCTCCTGAATCAGCAGTTTGACCTGCGTCTCCAGTTGGTTGAGCTCCTTCTGGGCTACCTTGTGCATACATTTCTTGCGAAGCTGCTGCCCAAGCGTTGTTCAATTTTTCAAGTGCTGAGTCGATAGAAGCTACATCACGTGAACCGTGTGCTGTTCTCAATTCTCCTAAAGCACCTTCAATCGCTGATTTATTACCTGCTGATAATTTATCACCGTACTCTTTCAATTGTTTTTCTGTTTGGAAAATCAATGAATCAGCTTGGTTGATTTTTTCGATTTTTTCACGTTCAGCTTTATCTTCTGCTTCATGAGCTTTCGCTTCCTGACGCATTTTTTCGATTTCAGCATCAGTCAAACCGCTTGATGCTTCGATACGGATATTGCTTTCTTTGCCTGTTCCTTTGTCTTTTGCAGATACGTGAAGGATACCATTAGCATCGATGTCGAAAGTAACTTCTACTTGTGGAACGCCACGTGGTGCTGGTGGAATACCGTCTAAGTGGAAACGTCCTAATGAACGGTTCTGACTTGCTAACGGACGCTCTCCTTGCAATACGTTCAATTCTACTGAAGGTTGGTTATCTGAAGCTGTCGAGAATGTCTCAGATTTTTTCGTAGGAATTGTAGTGTTGGCTTCGATTAATTTAGTGAACACGCCACCCATTGTTTCGATACCCAATGACAAAGGAATAACGTCTAATAATAATACGTCTTTTACTTCACCTGTCAATACACCACCTTGTACTGCCGCACCGATTGCTACAGCTTCATCTGGGTTAACACCTTTAGATGGCTTTCTTCCGAAGAATTTCTCTACTTCTTCCACCACTTTAGGAATACGTGTTGAACCACCTACCAAGATAACTTCGTCGATGTCAGCATTTGTAAAGCTCGAGTTTTTCATCGCACGCTTACATGGCTCAAGCATTCTTTGGATTAAAGAATCTGCCAATTGCTCAAATTTAGCACGTGATAATGTACGTACTAAGTGTTTAGGCATACCGTCCACAGGGAAGATATATGGCAAGTTGATTTCTGTTGAAGCACCTGATGATAATTCAATTTTCGCTTTTTCTGCTGCTTCTTTCAAACGTTGAAGAGCCATCGCATCTTTGCGTAAATCTACACCTTCGTCTTTTTTGAATTCGTCTGCTAACCATTCGATGATTACTTGGTCGAAGTCGTCACCACCTAAGTGTGTATCACCGTCAGTAGATTTTACTTCAAATACGCCATCACCTAATTCTAATACTGATATATCGAAAGTACCACCACCTAAATCGAATACAGCAATTTTCATATCTTTACCGCCTTTGTCAAGACCGTAAGCTAAGGCTGCTGCCGTTGGCTCGTTGATGATACGTTTAACTTCTAAACCTGCAATTTGTCCAGCTTCTTTAGTCGCCTGACGTTCCGCATCATTAAAATAAGCAGGAACTGTAATTACTGCTTCTGTAACTGTCTGCCCTAAATAATCTTCGGCAGTTTGTTTCATTTTAGTCAGAATCTGAGCAGAAATTTCTTGAGGTGTGTACAAACGGTCACCGATGCGTACACGTGGGGTATCATTTGAACCTTGTTCTACCGTATATGCAATCGTTTTTAATTCACTACCAACTTCAGAATAACGTTTACCCATGAAACGTTTGATAGATGAAATAGTGTTTTTAGGATTAGTGATAGCCTGACGTTTGGCAGCGTCTCCGACTTTACGTTCACCGTTACCATTATCTAAAAAGGCAACGATTGAAGGTGTAGTACGACGACCTTCTGAGTTAGCGATTACGACTGGCTCGTTACCTTCCATTACAGCTACGCAAGAGTTGGTTGTTCCTAAGTCAATACCGATAATTTTTCCCATTGTTAATATTAATTAAGTATATGAATAAGATTTTTTATTTTTACTATAAAGAGGCTTACAAGAATGTTTGCCTATTTTTGTTACTCTAAATATGTTTTGCACTATTCAATCATTACATAAACAGATAGAGATTTCCTTACTTTCAACAATCTTGATGCCAGTACCTTTTTAACACTTTTTTTGTGCCATAATGGCAGAATACCATTTTTGATTTGCCATACTAGCAGTTTTTTATTGGAAAACTGACAGAATACCATAAAATAACGAAGCCATACATAATGACGATTATATAACGTTTTATTTCTAGCGAGGGACTTAAGTTCTAGTCATTACCCACATCTTTTAAAAAGTTAAAATGGTGTTGTGATTATTGATAAATTGGTTAAAATAACCTTTAAAACCAAACGTTGAAGACCTTATCCCTAGCGAGGGACTTAAGTCCCTCGCTAGGGATAAGTATCTAATTATTAGAAATTTATAAACTTGTTACTAATCAATACGACTTAAGTCGTTCGCTAGAAATAAAAGCATATTATTGAATTAATGCCAATAAATAACTTCGTAAGCTTTGACAACTTTTGAAAGTTGTCAAAGCTCGTTCAATAAAATTAGTATTTAAAAAACTGTTCCATAGAATGGTTCGTACGGAATACACAACAAATGAGATTTTCTTAAAAACAATCAATTCAACATGAAAATATATATTCATACCAAATTTGAAGAAAACGAGGCTTTGCTTATCAAAGAACAATTATCGGAGAAATATAAAATTGTTATAGGAGAAGAGATTCCCGCTGAAAAAAGAGAGGAGGAGTTCTTGAGTGCAAGTATTTGCTTTGGCAATGTGCCGCTGGCATGGGCTCAGAAAACTACCCAATTGAAATGGCTACAACTGCATTCTGCGGGACTAGACCCTTATCAGCAATTAACCGACCATACCTTTAAAATAACCAACCTAAAGGGCTTCTTCGGGCAGTCAGTAGCGGAAACGGCGGTGGCAGGTATTTTAGCGATGTACCGTGGTGTCAACCATTTAACCCAACTACAGATGCAGACAAAGTGGGTCGGTACGCCTTTGCGTTCTACCTTGCATCTATTAAATAATGCCAAAGTATTAGTGCTTGGGGCTGGGGCAATCGGACTAAAGGTAAGAGATTTACTGACAGGGTTTAACTGTAAAACCACCGTCTTGGACTCTAAAACGATTACACAATTAGAAGAACATTTGCCCACGACTGATATTGTAGTAGCTACTTTGCCAGAAACGCCCGAAACCATTGGTTTGTTTAATAAAGAACGATTGCACCTACTAAAATGCACTGCTTTGTTTGTAAATGTAGGCAGAGGTTCGGCAGTGGACGAGCAAGCTTTGATAGAAATGTTATTGAATAATCAGCTTTATGGAGCTGTACTGGATGTGACAGCCACAGAACCACTTCCAGACGACCACCTGCTTTGGCAAATGCACAATGTCTTATTAACACAGCACACCTCTGGCGGATGGGCAAATGAGAATATAGATAAAATTAAGTTTTTTCTCGAGAACCTATCAAGGTTTGAATGTGGCGAAGCCTTAGTAAATATAGCGAATCTGGCACGGGGCTATTAATATTATCGCTACTTAATACTCGTAGAAGTATTGGGAGAATAATCAAAAAAGAGTGTCCCAATTCTTCTTTCTATGTTTTTGATAGGAGCTGCTACTACCCAAACCTTATTGGTTTTTTGTAAAACAACGATAGAATCCTGTACAAACAAAGGCGAGGCATACAGTGCCAACGCCGAAGTGTTTTCATAGTTTTTGTTGCTAGCCACCAGAATCTTCCCTTCAGTATCCACGATGTTGATATTAGAGAAATGATTCATTTGAACAATATTCTGGACAAATCTATTAATCCTTTTTAAGTCCTTTTTCATCATGTTGGTTTGGATAGACCACAGCAAGGGCTTACAAAGGGTTTTTAATATTTGTTGTTCTTTCTGATTAATGTCTTTGTTGGTATCAAACACCAATACTTCCTGAGCTACTTGGTTTTGGTAATCTTTCCAGTAATAAATGCTAATAGTACTTACTAAAGCAATTATGGTGGTAGAAAACCAAAACCAAGCCCAAGAATACCCGTGAGGGGAATCCCCTTGAGGCGAATTTGAAATGACTTTTTGATGAAAGTCCTGAGTTGCTTGCATGAGAATGTTTCAAAGAGGTATTACAAAAATCTAACTACTACTCACGGTTTCATCAGTTAATGTTTTTTCAGCTTTTACAGGTTCCTCTTGTGGTCTGACAGACAACACTGGGATTTTCGCATGATTCAATACCTGTTGGGCAAAAGGACCAACGAAGTAGTCTTCAATTGAATAGCTAAAATCGGCAGTGATAATCATCAAATCAATATCTAATTCATCTGATTTTCGCAAGGCCGCATGGGCTACGGAATCAGTATAAGTAAAGATAGAATAGCCTTTGATATTATCCTCAACCAGCTTTTCGTTCAAGGCCTTCAACTCTTTGTCTAAATATGTTGATTTCTTACTGCTGTCGTCGTCTAATAAAGCTAAAATAATGAGTTCAGACTGATGTTTTGCAATGATTTTTCTAGCGAATTCATATTTATGCAAGGCATTTGGAATGGTTCTTACAGGGAATAACACTTTCTCGAAATTCTTCCATTTCTTCTCATTTGGTATGGTAAGAACAGGACAAGAGGCTTTTTTACTTACGTCAAAAGCATTAGTTCCCATAAAAAACGATTTAAAGCCCGAAATACCATGCGTTCCCATTACAATCATATCTACGGCATGATATTCCGCTATTTTAATAATCTCGCTAACTACACTCCCCACGACACACATCGGAATTACCGTGATAGGATGTTTTGATGTAACAGATTCAGCCAATTTGGCTAATTTTCTGTTTTCTCGTTGGATAACGTTCTCTCTGGTCAAATCCAACTCTACACCATGTTCGGAAATAGTTAAATACGTATCAGGGTCAATGACGTGTAGTAGATGGATTGTAGATTCATAATCTTGACTCATGTGTACAGCATAATCTAAGGCATTTAATGATAATTTGCTGTAATCAATAGGCACTAGGATTTTTTTGATTATTAGATTTTCCATGATTAAAAAAAATTAAGTGGTGAAAATATTAAACCGATTAATTGAATAATTTGTCTTTATGGTTCTTGTAGTTGTTTTGTTAAATTATCCCTAACATTTGCACAGGGTAGGGGTATTCACTGTTTTCTTCATCTTCATTAATCGACTTAACCACAAAGGCATCGGCTGGTTTGGGTCTGATAGATAAAACAGGGACTCTGGCATAATGGACTATCTGCTGAACAAAAGGGCCAACGTAATAATCCTGAATGTGGTGGTCTATCGATGCGGTAATAATCAGTAAGTCAGCCATAAAATCAGTGGTTTTTTCAAGCACTTTTGCCGCTACTGAATCGCAGTAATAAAAACCAGTTTGTGATTTTAGGTTATCCTCTTTTAATTTTTTATCGAGTTTGAAAGTTTCCTGACTTAGCGTTTCAAAACTTGCCTTTTCTCCATTTTCCAAGAGCCCGACTACTACCAATTCGGCGTCATTTTCTCTCAAAAAATTTCGTGCCATGCTATATTTTTGGATGGCTCCTTCAACAGCTCTGATAGGATAAACAATGGTTTTGAAAGCTTCAAATCGTCGATGAGATGGAACTAGCAACACTGGGCAATAGGCATTTTTCAGTACATTAAAGGCATTTGATCCCATCATGAATTCTTTAGTGCCTGATACACCGTGTTTACCCATTACAATCAAGTCGGCATAAAAATCAATCGTGGCTCTTACTATTTCGGGACAAACCCATCCCGTTCTGATAATGGCTCGGCAATCGATAAACTCGTCATTGGTAATTTTATCAGCAAGTTTTCTAAGGTTAGTTTGATGAGTATCAAGAAGTGTTTGCAGGTTTGAGTCACTAATCATAGTGCCGTCGTCCTTATTATTAACCAAGGGACTAATATTTACTACATGCAGTAAAATCAATTGTGCATGCTGACGTTTGGCCATTCCAATAGCGGTATGAAGCGCATTCATTGAAGATTCACTAAAGTCAATTGGAACAAGTATTTTCTGAACTGCTTGTGTATCCATAATATATGAGTTTTAGGTTGGAAAATCATCAAAACAGCGATAACGAACGGTTTGATGATTCAAAATTGAAACTCATAACTTAACCATAGCTTAATCTAATATTAGAATTTACTTAGAAAATACTGCTAGTTAAGTTAATGACTATTTGGAAAAATGTAACATTGGCTTGGTTTGAATGCTTGTTGTTTTATTAATAAGTAGTGTTTAGTAAATAATGATTGGTGAATAGTCTGCCGTCAAGATTGTATTCAAATGATTAGTTATCAGTTGTTTACAATAAAAGAAAGCCTTGATTAAATTATATTGATGACCTACTATTGATAATTGTCATCTTATTAACTGTTTTTATTAAAATTTTATTATTTTTTTACATAAGATTAAACCTTTGCTGATTTGTATAGTCGAAATGACAAAATAGGTTAAAGTAGATTACTATTTTATATTACGTATTGCACGAACGTCATGTTACTAAAAAGATTCATATGGTCATTATTACTGTTCAGTAGTGTATGGTTAATCTTAGCTAAGATGCCTACCCACCACAAGGGCTTGGTATTGAAATCTGAAAAAAGTAATCGTTTGACTGGTGCGAGCCATTTACAAAATCAAAATACTTTATTTAAATCAATTCCTTATGATGGTTTAGAGGATGGAGATAAGCTTTCTCAACACCTAGCAAATCACCTTGATAGCGGTTTGCTTTGGAGTAGTGCTAATAAATTATTATTGTTTGTTCAAAATAAAGCTACCTTAACATCCGTTTTAGATGTAAATAATCACAAATTCCCTCATTTATTTATTCTTTTTCATTCTTGGAAATATTTGTCCTTTTAAATTAAAATTTAATTCTCTTTTTCTTGAACACACGCCTGTCAGTCGTACTATGTACGTTCTTGATGCGTACGCTGTACTCAGGCCTTGGAAAAGAGTTCACAGTTTCAATTTAAAGCAAATATTTTAATCACTGAAGAAATGAAAACTAACATGATTGTTGAGGGCACTGCCACAAAAAGAATCACAAAAATCAACGGGGTTCTTTCTATAATTTTATTGATGACTACTTTATTTTTTGTAAACATCAATGCTTTTAGCCAAACCAACCAATTGGAAACAGATAAGGGATTGCAAAATTCAATCGCATCCTATAATGCAGATGTTCGTCAGGCTATTTTATTAGTTAGCCAATATCCACAAACGCTTACGCAGTTACAACAAGAAAAAAATCAGACACAGGGGGCTTTCCAAGCCTTAATTAGTGACTTTAGCCAGAAAAAACAAGGCTGGTTTTATGAACTAACCCGTTTCCCTGAATTGACCCACACGTTGGCAACATTGCCATCTGGCCAAAGCAAGGATGATATTAAAAAACTGCTGCCTAACAATGATGAAAACCTACAAACAGCCGCTTGGCGTTTGTATCGTCACCATCATGATGATTTGGTTCAAGCTGATAATCTGAATCAAGAAGCACAAAATAGCTTTGCAAAGGCCATTCAACCTTTGGATGTGCCAACACAAGATGCTTTCAAAAAGTTGGTGCAGTATCCAGACGTATTGTTATTGTTGACAGACAACATCGACTTGACTACTAAACTAGGACAGCAATATGTTGCTGACAAAGACGGTTTGACTACCCAATTAGCTAGCTGGCACGATAGTTTGATGATACAGAATCAGACCCAGATGGCGGCTTATAAAAAAGAGTTGGGCAATAATCCACAAGCACAGCAGGAGTTAAACCAAGCCGCTAAAGATTTTGCCAAAACCAATGGCTATATTTTGCCCAACGGACAAATAGCTTATGGTAACAACTACAATTATGGTTATGCTAATCCATATTCATATTGGTTTGGTTATCCTTATTGGTATGGTTCACCACTTTGGTATCCTAGTGCTTATTGGGGCAGTTTTGGTTTGTCTTACGGCTTTGGTGGTTTTGGCTTTAGTGCTTTTCCTGCCTATGGTTTTTCAAACTGGTTTTATAACGGAGGATATTATATGAATTATCCTTATTTATATAATCACTTTGGTAATTATTATCGTTCTGTAGCAATAAATCATCCACATTATAATAATGGTATGATGGCTGGTAGTCGTAATAACTATTTCCACTCATACAATGGTAATAATGGGGGATACAACCGTGGAGGCGTAAGCTACAGACCAAACTATGGCGGAAATGGCGGTTTCCAAAATAGAGGTTTTAGTGGAGGAGGAATGAGAAGTTTCGGAGGCGGAGGCGGTGGAAGACGTCGTTAATCGTAAAAAGGTGGTGCAGGTTTTCGCACCACCTTTTTTTTAGGCACTATTGTACTTTTAATACGATATGCTTGATATTTTTGCGGTTGGCAGTATAGGTAATATGTACCAATCCGTCGCTACTTTGAATAATAGCAGGATAGCTAAATTCTCCTTCTTTGTGGTCTTCTAAGGTATAGACATCTTGCCAGTCGGAGCCATTTTTTGAAACTGCTACATTGAGTTTATACCGACCATTGAACCAATTTGCTCCCTTTTTTAAAGGATTATACACCAGCACCTGCAAACCATTCTTGAGAGTTGTGGCATCTGTTCCCGAATTGGGGTTGGGGATTGTCGTCAAACTAAGAGGCGACCACGTTTTGCCATTATCTTCCGACCATGTTTGAACTACCGCATTTTGGCGAGAACGACAAAGTAATTGAAGTCTCCTGCCAGCATATTGCAAAATACTTGGTTGAATTACCCCAAAGGTATCGCAATCAATACTTATTTTCTGCAACTTACTAGCATTTTTATCCGACTTTTCAAGGTGAATATTCCATACTTTTTCATCTAAACTTTCAGTACTCGACGGATATAGTATCTCTCCATTGGCTAATTGAAAAGGTTTGTTTTTAATAGGTCCTAACATTCCGTCGGGTAATTTTTCGGGTTTACTCCAGTGCTTTCCATCATCGTCAGATGATATTTTCATACCCCACCATTCACGTGGATTTTTACCGACTTTATAAAAAAGCAAGAGCTTACCAGCTTTTGTTTTGAACAGAACAGGGTTCCAACACGGGAATCTGAGCGTATCATTCACCACGCCATCTACCAACATCTTAGGTTGTTTCCACTGTCCTTTTTCATTGATAGCTATCCAGATACCAACGTCGGGGCTACTTTCGTATTTACCACCAAACCATGATGCCATAAAGGTATTGTTCGATAATTCAACAATCGTAGAGGCATGACAAGCAGGCGTAGGGGGAGTATCAAAAACAAACTCACTTTTTATCAACTCAGCTTTGAATGTTGATTGAGCAAAAATGTTGAAGGATGAAAAAAGAAAAAGTATGGCAATAAATTTCATGCTTAGTATTGAATTAAAATCTTTAAAAAGATTCTTTCTTTACTATTAGCGGGTGACTTAAGTCACCCGCTAATAGTAAGAAAGGATTAGTAGAATCGTGGGTTTAAAACCGTAGTCTGTGAGCCATGTGAGCCACATAACGTGGTTTATTTTCCATTGCTGAACTTCTTGTCTATTTATTCTATTCGTAGCGAGGGACTTAAGTCCCTCACTACGAATAGGTACTTGTTTGGATAATCTAAAAAATCTCGCCTAAAGCTTACAGCCTAACGCCTATTGCTAAAATCAATAAACACCAATATTCGAAATCACAGGACAAGCCTTGGCATCTTTGATATTGATTCTTACTTTGCTAGTTTCCACGCCATCCAGTTTCAATATTCTCTTGTAGCCAATCGTAGTAGCTGAGGCTACCTCTTTCCATGCGTTATCTTTCCAAACCTCCACATTAAAGCTTTTTACTCTTTGCCCTAATTTGATGTATTCTTGCAAAAGCACATACTTCACTGGCTTAGTAACCCCTAAATTAATTTCAAGGCTTCCTGATTTTTGTTCGTCATCAGTTGTCCAATAGGTTTCCTTATTGCCGTCAGTTACGTTTTTAGCCTTAAATTTCACATCGTTTCCACGTACTTCGCTCGCTTTTACTGAGGCGTTGAGTGCCAAATTGGTTTTGAACTCCTTATCCAAAATTGCCTTGAAACCCTTCAATGATTTTACATCATTTTCATGAAAAAGCCCACGACGGTCTGGAGGAATGTTCAGTAAAAGGTTTGAACCTCGGCCTACTGAACTCAAATAAATTTCAAATAATCTTTCTGGCGACTTTACTTCAGCATCTTCTTTGGCATGATAAAACCAACCCGGACGGATAGAAACATCTATTTCGCTCGGAATCCAAGCCGTTCCGTTTTCAGAACCAGTATTCAATAAATGCTCAATGCCACCTTTACCTGCATATAATGTATCAGGCGTAATATTATTCCAATTGGTTTCGCCAGCGATACCTCTTTCGTTACCGCACCAACGTACTTCTGGCCCAGCATCGCTGAAAAAGATAACATCAGGTTGCATTTTTCTTACCATCGGGATGGTCGTTTTCCAGTCGTAATATGTTTTAGCATCTATTTTACGTTTCTCGTTTGCACCACCATAATAACCCGTTCCGCCGTTGGCACCATCGAACCAGAGTTCAAAAACAGGCTTATAATTACTAAATAATTCGTTTAATTGATTACGATAATAGGTAATGTATTCAGGCTTGCCATAGTCAGCACGGTTTCTATCCCAAGGCGATAAGTAAACGCCAAATTTAACCCCGAATTTCTTACAAGCCTCTGCCGTTTCTTTAACAACATCACCTTTACCATCTTTATAAGGACTGTTTTTGATAGAATGCTCAGTGAATTTACTTGGCCATAATGTAAAGCCGTCGTGGTGCTTACAAGTAAGAATTGCCCCTTTAAAGCCAGTAGCTTTTAAGGTACTAATCCACTGGTTCGCATCCAGTGCCGTAGGGTTAAAAATAGCAGGACTTTCGTCACCATTTCCCCATTCCAAATCAGTAAAAGTGTTGGTCGTGAAATGGATAAAAGCATTGGTTTCCATTTCCTGATAAGCCAATTGTTCCTTCGTAGGAATCGGATAGACAGGTTTTGGAGCTGTAACAGCCTTTTTGTTAGTCTTTTTTACAATCGGTTCATGTATTTTGGGTAACGTTTCGGCATGATTGATTTGTGAAAAAAGCAAAAAAGGAATGGATAATAATAGCGCGTTTTTCATGAAATAATTAGTATTTAAAAGCTAAACTCGGATAGTTCTTATATTTTTTTAGGAAATTAGCTGGTAACGTTACAGTTACTTTGTCGCCTTCTGCTTTCCATTTTACGGTTGTTTTTTCGCTTAACAATTGTACTTTTACTCCTTTAGCAGGCACATTGCCAGTCCATGTGATGGTCGTAGCCATTGGTTGATTTTCTGGTAATCTTACTAGGGCATAAATAGCGTTGTCTTTGCCTTTGGTAAAAAATGTTTCGCCGTCTCTG
Source organism: Arcicella sp. GW458-12-2-14-TSB2 (assembly GCF_059423785.1). Classification (NCBI taxonomy): domain Bacteria; kingdom Pseudomonadati; phylum Bacteroidota; class Cytophagia; order Cytophagales; family Flectobacillaceae; genus Arcicella; species Arcicella sp. GW458-12-2-14-TSB2. The sequence continues at coordinate 21,546 of NZ_JBWKYN010000068.1, forward strand.
TAAACATCCGTAGTTCTAGTATTATAAATAGCCTCGCCATTAGCATTCAACCAAGTACCGATTTCTTTCAAACGTGATACCTGCGTATCGTTCAATGTACCGTCTGCTTGTGGTCCAACACCTAGTAATAAGCTACCGCCTTTGGCAACTACTTCAATCAAACTATGAATTACTTTAGTAGCCGATTTGAAATTATCATTCGGTACATACCCCCACGCACCACCTAAGGTAATACAGCTTTCCCAAGGCGTGTCTGATTTATTGGCTGGAATACTTTGTTCGGGCGTTCTGTAGTTTTCATATTCACCGTGAACGGTTCTATCAACTACTAAAAGGCCTGGCTGTGCTTTACGAGCCATAGAAGCAATTTTGGGCATATCTATTTCCTGACTGAAAGCAGGAATAGCAGCACCCCAAGCACGTACTTCGTCTGTAACGGTATCCAACGGACGAACCCAACCGCCATCAAGCCAAAGAATATCCATTTTGCCATAGCCAGTCATTAATTCTTGAATTTGGTTATAGCTAAATTCTTTGAATTTATTCCAACGCCAAGGATTTTTACGGATGTCATAATTCACATTACGGTCGGGCGTAGCGTAACGATTCCACCAAAAATATTCTGAATGCCAGTCTGGTTTTGAAAAGTAAGCGCCAATCATAAAATTCTGTTTTCTGAAAGCCTCAAAAACATATTTGGCTACATCGGCTTTTGGGTTTTGAGCGAACGGGCCATTTGAAATTTTGAAATCAGAATATTTCGTATCGAACATCGAAAAACCATCATGATGCTTGGTCGTAAAAACTACGTATTTCATACCAGCGTCTTTGGCAGCACTAGCCCATTGGTCTGGGTTAAAATTGGTAGGATTAAATTTTTTGTTCAAACCCCAATACCATTTTTTATAATCATCATAAGTTTGGGTACTGTCGCGGCTAATCCAATCTTCAGAACACAATTCCCATGATTCAATAATACCCGGGACAGCATACAAACCCCAATGGATAATCATCCCAAATTTTTGGTCACGCCAAGTTTCTAACTTTTCTTTTACCAAGGGGTCAGTAGGATATTGGTATTCCGTTGAAGCCTGATGAATATTTCCCTGTGCTGATGATTGAAAATGTGAAAAGGCAAAAAGACCAAGCAATGCAATTATTTTTTTGAACATAATAATAGTTTTTGTGAAGGATAATATGACAAACGATTGTTTTGGATAATCGTTTTGTTAGTTAAATCAACTTTTTTACAAAAGAGGTTTTAAGGATACTTATACCTCTTTACATTTACTAAATTACGAAAATATTTGATTTATTTTTAATAATCGGAAATATATTACATTTTTAATAAAATAAATGAGCATTTTTTGGGGGCTACATACCGTTTAATAATTATTGCTGCCATAGACAAGTTGAATATTTTATTTTAGCTAATTTTATCAGTAAACTATGAATTTTAACTATGACAAAATGACACACACTGTACAACCTAAGGAGACCCTTTATAGTATCTCAAAAAAATACGGACTTTCTGTAGAGCAACTCACCGAAATGAACAGTTTACAATCTACCAATCTGTCCATAGGGCAGGTTTTAGTAGTAGATTCTTCCGCTTTTGCTGACGCTACTACCACTACTACCATTTTCAGTGCTAATACTAGCGTTTTTAATGACAATACTGCTTCTAATTCCCCTACTCAAAATGGTTCAACCAATCATGCTGCTGTCAATCCTGTAGATTATGGAAGTTCGGTTTTTGAACGACGACAAGTATTCCAAATTCAACAACAAAATAAAGGTTCGTATAGTACTTATGTAATTAACTTTCCGAGTTCAGATGGTTTTATGCAGACTGGCCCCATGCGTGACGTTTATCCTTCGCCCAATCAGGTAAATCCTAAAGGAGTAAGCTATGCGGGGCAATCTGGCTTTGATGAAAACAAAAGTATGTTTTTAGATTTATGTCAAGAGCCATATTATGCCGATATTCTAAAATACATTTCAAAAAACGAAGGCTGTTTTGATGCCGTAAATAGTTATGATAAAGCCATTTTTTCTTTTGGTTTTATTCAATTTACAGGTGCATTAGCTAGCGGTTCAATGCTTACAAGGGTATTAGCAAGGCTAAAAGATAGAGATGAAGATGTATTTAATGAATGTTTTGGTCAATACGGACTGAACGTTCAAAATTATGGGACACCAGTTTTTCAGGTAGATACCAGCTATGGAACCAAAGAAGGCGATGCTGCATATTTAGAAGTAGCCAACGATTTGAGATTAACGGGAGCCTTTATCGCTAGCGGTTTTAAGCCAAGCATGATTTGCGTACAGGTAGAAATAGCCTTAGAAGAATATGTAGTCAAAGCAGTTTCGTCGGCAGTGATGATTAATATTTATGGCAATACATATCCATTAAACCAGATTATCAATACACAGGGGGGAATTGCTTTCAGAGTAGATTTAGCCGTCAATCGAGGTTTGAGCGGCTCGTTGGCAGTACTAAAAAAGGCCATTGAACAAGTGTTGTCTGAATCTGGAAGCGGGGATATTACTAGTTTAGATGAAAGAAGTATCATCGAAAAAGTAGCCATGAACGATGTAGAAACTTGGAAAAAACAACGAGTATTAAAAGTGTTGGATAGTGGCTTTAGCTTTGCGAAGTGAAAAAATAAAAATGTAAGTTTCTACTCAAGATATATGACTTTCATTTTACTAATTAAACCTGTAAAATGGAAGTTTTTGTTTGAAAAAGCTTCCAGAATGCTTTAATTTGAGATAAAATAAAGAGAATAGTTTTACACATGAAATCAAAAAAGCAAGCCAATCAATACGATAAGATATTCAAGGAAAATATAGAAGCTGTTATTCCAAATTTAATGGAAAATATACTTGGAATAACAGCGGTTTCATCAGAAGAACTTCCTGACGATATTCAGCATACTAAAGAACGAAAACCTGATGTTTTAAAGAAAATTACTGATATCCAAGACAATACATTTGTTCTACAAATAGAATTTCAAGTAGTTGATGAGCCTAATATGATTTACAGAATGGCAGAATACAACGTTATGTTGGCAAGAAAATATAAATTACCAATCGAGCAATTTGTAATTTACCTTGGCTCAGCAAAGCCAAAATTTTCAACTCGCATAGAAAGCAAACTCTTGAACTACAATTTCCCTTTAATTACATTTTCAGAACTTGATTATCATATTTTCCTGAAATCAGATAAACCTGAAGAAATAATATTAAGTATTTTAGCAAACTTCAGAGAAGAAGAACCGAAAAATGTTTTGAAGGAAATTATTCATCGCATTGAAGAAACCACTGAAGGAGATTTTTCGTTAAGAAGGTACATGCAACAGTTGCGAGTACTATCACAATTGCGTAACTTAGAACAAAAACTTAAAGAAATTATCATGATAAGTATTGCAGAATATATAAATGAAGAAAAAGATCCTGCTTTTATGATTGCTAAAGAAAGAGAGCAAACGAAATTTGTTACCAACTTGCTAAACGAAAGCGACTTTTCTATTGAGAAGATTGCTAAAGTTACAGGTGTGTCATTAGATTTCGTAAAAAACATTCAGCAACAACTCAAGCTTTTACCCGAATAATATCTGCCAACCGCGTGGTATATCTTTTCGAAAGCTTCTCTTGTTTCATTTTCCAAGTACGTTGTAAATCTTGGGTAGCTAGTTTTACTATCGTAGTGCCTGTTTTTCTATTGATGTTGTCTACAGCCTCCATCAATTTTTTATGCTTGGGATTACTATTTTGAAAAAGACTGATTTGTTGAGCATTTTCGGGACTTAAATCTGTTACAATTACACCTGCTTTTTTGTATCCAAAGCCCTCTCTGAAAATCATATCCAAAGCCTCTGTCGCAAATTTTGCTAATTCTATGTTTGAGTTTGTCGGATAGGGTAGTGCCAACACCTGACTCTTACTGTACTGTTCTAATTCTTTTCGATGCACATTGGTACGCAGAAAAACCACGATGGCATTACAACAAGACTTTTGCTTTCTTAACTTCTCCGCACAACTCACCGTAAACGTAATAATCCTCTCTTTGACAAGCTCATAGTCTTTATAATTTGTTTCAAAACTTCGTGTAGTAGCAATGTTTCTTTTATCGGCTACTTCGTCTAAATCTAAGCAACTAATTCCTTGCAGTTCTTTGTATAGGCGTAAACCTACCACACCCATTTCTTTTTTTACCCACTCTTCTTTGCAATTAGTAAAGTCAAATGCAGTGTGTACTTCTGCCGCTTTCAACCGTTTGGCAAGTCTGTAGCCTATTCCCCATACACCCTCTATCGCCAGCCATTTCAAGGCTTTGATACGTTTCTCATCGCTATCAATTACATATACGTTGCCTGTTTTGTCGGGGAATTTTTTAGCAATATTGTTCGCCACTTTTGAAAGGGCTTTAGTAGGAGCAATGCCCACACTGATGGGAATACCCGTGCCTTTGGTTACTCGATAACGAATCTCGTTGCCATACTTTTGAAAATCGAAATATTTTTCAAAGCCATCAAATTTTAAAAAGGCCTCATCGATGCTGTATAGCTCTATTTCTGGTGTAAATTCGGCTAATAAATTCATCACTCTGTTGCTCATATCGCCATACAAAGCATAGTTAGATGAAACCACATGAATGTTATTCTTGTTAAAAAAATCCTCAAACTTATAAGCAGGAGCGCCCATCGGTACACCCGCTTTTTTGGCTTCGTTACTTCTGGAAATCACACAGCCATCGTTATTAGACAGCACAGCAATTGGCTGGTTCCTCAGTTTGGGCTGAAAAACTCTTTCGCAGGATGCGTAAAAATTATTACAATCAACTAGCGCAAACATATTTTAGTGCTTTTGAATGGAAAAAGTAACCATACCCCAAATTTCAAAATCGTAATATTCTGTCACTTTCGTTGGCTTATAATTATCATTAGCAGGCATCAACCAAATACCCTCATGGTCTACTTTCAGGCGTTTTAATACAAACTCTCCATTCAGGATACACACAGCAATTTTGCCATCTGTAGGCTCAATAGATTTGTCGATAATCAATAAATCTTTGTCGGCAATACCTGCGTCAGTCATCGAAACGCCGTCTGTTAGGGCAATAAAAGTAGTAGAAGGGTGTTTGATTAAGTATTTGTTAAGATCGATGGCTGTATCTAAAAAATCGGCGGCTGGCGACGGAAATCCCGCACTGATGCCTCCTTCGATGAGTGGTAACTCCAACGAAGTTTCATCTGAAAATGCGTAAATCTTTAAAGTCCCCTTTGTATTAACAGCTTTTAGATTCATAGATTTAGTTTTGTCAGGGTTTAAACGATTTTATGCATAACATAATCGTTCATCCAATAACCATTCCCTATATTAATATCTATTTCATTGACTACTTCAAACCCCAGTTTTTCATAGAAATTTTTTGCTTTGTTATTCCTATTTACGTTCAATTCTATAAAATCACAATTTTCAGCTTGGGCTACTTTTACGATTTCCTGAATCATCATTTTGCCAAAGCCTTTTCCTTGTGTTTCAGGTAAAAAATAAATCTTATGTAATTTTATCATTTTTTCCTTTTTTTCAAAGCCCGAAAACCCTACAGGCTTATCATTATCAGAAAAAATCAAGAAATGGTTTGTTTCAAACTGCTTTGTAAGTGATGCATCACTATACATCATCTCTAACATAAACAATGTTTGTTCTTCCGTCAAGATACTTCCATAGGTGGGTCTCCAAGTTTCATTAGCAATTTGTTGAATAATGGGTAAATCCTGTAAACCAGCTTTTTCTATTTTGTAATCATTCATGGTAATCTATTTTTTGTCTTTTAATGAAAATAAAGCAGGGTATTTAGGCGTAATATTCAGATAATAGGCTTGAATACTATCTAAATCGGCTTCATAATTACCCGTGGGGTAAAATACATCTAAAAATCCAGCTTCTTTTTTCTTGTAATCTAAAAATCCTAAAATGATGGGCACTTCTGCTTTTAGGGCAATATGGTAAAATCCTGATTTCCATTCGCTTGTATAAGAGCGTGTGCCTTCTGCGGGAACAATTAATTGAATAGGTTGAGTGGAGGTTTTCAGTAACTGAGCCATCTCTTCCACTAAATTATTTTTTTTCTCCCTGTTTACAGGAATCCCGCCCAAGGCGCGCATTAATATTCCCAATGGAAATTTAAACAGGGAAGCTTTGGCCAAATAGCGAATCTGTAGTTTGACAGAATAAATGGTTGCCATACAAAAGACGTAGTCCCAATTAGAGGTATGCGGAGCCGCAATAATCACAGCACGGTGGTGTGAATTTACGCCATTGGGGGTATTATCGATAACTTTCCAGCCTGAAAATTGTAGTATTAGTTGACCTATGATTTTTAACATGAAAGATTTCTGTAATTTCGTCGCCACAACAAAACTACCTATATTTGATTTTAGATTCAAAAGTAAAGATATTCTGGTATTATTATTAGATATTTAAT
>NZ_JBWKYN010000069.1:0-6556 GCF_059423785.1 Arcicella sp. GW458-12-2-14-TSB2
AAGTCCCTCGCTAGAGATAAGATATTGATTATTAGTTATTTATATACTTGTGGGTAATCAGTAGGACTTAAGTCACCGGCTAATAGAAAGAAATAGAATTAGACAGATTAAACAACTTTTCAAAAGTTGTCTAATCATAATCATTTTCAAATCTTCAAATTCTCAAATCTTCAAATCATTATATTACATCGCCTTTATCTTCTCAATCAACACATCATTAATTTTCTGATAGCTTTCTACCGTCCAGCCAGCGATATGTGGGGTTAATATTACATTTTTCAACTGAAACAATTGGTCATATTGACTTTCCTGTTCGGCAGAAAGTTGCTTCATCTTTTCATTTTCCAGCACATCCAAACAAGCCCCTCTGAGTTTTCCATTTTGCAAATGTTTCAATACCGAAGCCACCGAGGCTACTTCTCCACGCGAGGTATTAATCAGGAAAATATTCTTCTTGAATTTTGCCAGATAATCGTCGTTTATCAACATTTTGGTAGAAGGATTCAGCGGAACGTGTAGCGAAAGTACATCCGCTTTTTCAAAGATTTCGTCCATTTCGACTTCCTTTACCAAGTTTGACGAAAAGCCTGTTTTGTAACAATCATACGCAATTACCTCTACGCCAAAGCCTATCAATCGTTCAGAAAGAGCCTTACCCATGTTGCCATAGCCAATAATGCCCACCGTCATGCCTTTTAGCTCGATACCACGGTTGGCTTCGCGTAACCAAATTTTCTGGCGTACTTCCGCATCTGCCCAATTGATTTTATTGAATAAGCTCAACAACATCCCCAACGTATGCTCCGCTACGGCATCAGAATTACCCTCATTGGCAGCAAATAGTTTAATGCCCAATTGCTCTACTGCTTCGATGTCTATCAAATCCAGTCCAGCCCCTGCTCTTCCGATAAATGCTAATTTTTGGTTATGGCTTAAAAATTCTTTGTCTATTTTGGTTTTACTTCTAATCAATAAACCTTCATAATCTTTGATGATATTCAATAATTCAGGCCGTTGAATATTGGGTTGGTAGTCGGGTAAAAAACCTAATTCTTCCAGCATCGTCAGGATGCTTGGGTGCATATCATCCGCTATTAAAACTTTCTTCTTCATAATTGTTGCTCGAACCGATCATTAATTCCGCTCTCTTCGGCACGAGTGTTACTAAAAAAACCTGCCACAGAGGTGACAGGTTCATTTTTCTGTTTACAAATTTAACAGATTAATACTTTACAGAAAAATTAGCGCTTAAAACTTTAACTTTTTCAAGTTGTTCAAGCCGATTTCGATACCCTCCATTGGTGTACGTTTGTAGTTTTCTAATTCTACCACAAAGTATTTTGTTCCTGCAATTTTAGCTGCATTAAAGATTTCTTGGAAGTTAATATCGCCTTCTCCTACTTCTACGGTCACGTTTTTAACTGGATCGTGGTCTTTTACGTGGAAATGTGTAAATCTGCCTGGGTGTTTTTTAAACCATTCTACAGGTTTTTCACCGCCTACTACTACCCAATATAAATCCATTTCGAATGTTACCAAGTTTTTGTCGGTATTGTTCAAAAGCGTTGTATAAAGTTGTTCGCCGTTATACTTCTTGAATTCAAAATCATGGTTGTGGTATCCGAATTTCACACCTGATGCCTTGCAATATTCACCTGCTTTGTTGAAAGTTTCAGCCATTTGCTTCCCAATCAAACGGTCAGGGTCTGACATATACGGAGCAATCACATATTTTTGTCCAACCTTGATAGCATCTTCTACCAATTTCTTGAAATCATCCGAAAGCTGTCCGTTTGCATAGTCTTTTGAAGTAACCATAGCGTGTGCAGATGGCATCTTCAAGCCATTGTCAGCCAATGTTTTAGCATAGTCATCTGGCGTTAAACCAAAGAACTTACCGCCTGAATATCCAAAGCCTTCTACTTCTTTATACCCCATTTTAGCAATTTTAGCTAACGTACCTTTAGCATCTACTTTGATGGCATCACGGACAGAATACAACTGTACGCCAATATGACGAGCCTCTTTTTTAGCTGCCCATAAATCATTAGTAAGAAGCGTTGCTCCTGCAGTAGCTAACAAGCTATTTTTCAAAAAGTCACGACGTGATTGTTGTTCGATTGACATTGTTAATTAAGGTTGAATTTAGATTGAATAATATTGTTGAAACCTTGTATTTTGTTTCTTTACCCATAAAGAGAAAGCAAGGTTCTTTTGAGAATTAATGCTTAATCCCTAGCGAGGGACTTAAGTCCCTCGCTAGGGATACGTAATTAAATTAAACTCAATAGCTTTTCTAAAGAGAACTGAAGCATTTAAACCTCACCCTAAAAGTAAGTTTAGTTTACCTGCTCGCTAACCGCCACTACCTCTTTTCTATTCCGTATTACATCAATGGCCGTAAAGATGGCTTCTAGCATTGATGTTTCTTTAGCTATATTTTTACCTGCTATATCGTAGGCCGTACCGTGGTCGGGCGAAGTGCGTACTACCGACAAGCCCGCAGTAAAGTTAACGCCATTTTCAAATGAAATATATTTAAAAGGTATCAACCCTTGGTCATGGTACATCGCCAAAACGGCATCATACTGCTTGAATTGAGCATTTCCGAAAAATCCATCCGCAGGAAAAGGCCCAAAAGCCAAGCTTCCTTTTTTTCTGAATTGTTCCAATACGGGGCTAATCACCTCTTTTTCTTCATTGCCCAATAGTCCGTCTTCACCCGCATGTGGGTTTAATCCCAATACAGCGATTTTAGGTTTCTGAATGCCAAAATCTTCTATCAAAGAAGTAAACATCAGGTTGAGTTTCTGCGTAATTTTTTCTTGTGTAATCGCCCCGCGCACTCTTCCTAAAGGAATATGCCCAGTGACTACCCCAACCCTTAGCACATCCGACACCAAAAACATCAAAGAATCTTTAGCTTCAAACGCTTCGGTGAAATATTCAGTATGTCCGGGGAATTTAAATTCTGCTGATTGAATATTATTTTTATTGATAGGAGCCGTCACGACAGCATGAATATGCCCAGCCTTCAAATCTTCCGTAGCTTTTTGTAAGCAAGCCAAAGCGGCAGCACCAGCTTCAGGCGTTACTTTGCCGGGGTTTACTTCGGTTTGTTTGTCGTCCCAACACGTAATGACGTTGGTAAATTTCGGATTGATTTGGTCGATATTCGGGATACTGTGTAGCGCCCAATCTTTTAAATCTAACGCTTTTCGGTAATAAGTAAATACTCTTTGTGAACCATAAATAACAGGCGTACACATCTTCAAGATACGGTTGCTAGTCAATGCTTTCAAAATTACCTCAGGACCTATCCCATTATAATCTCCTAAAGTTATTCCTATGATTGGTTTTTGTTGTTCCATTGTTTTTGTAAAGTAGATGGGCTTTTCTTAGAAAATAACATTTCCCCCATGCTGTAAATTAGAACTGCAAGTTATCTTAAAAGTAGTGGAAATAAAAACAGGGGCATAGAAATTAAAAATTGGCTTTAGGCAAGAGGCTGTAGGCGGTCGGTCATCGGATTTCGGTTTTCAGATTAGGGATATAGGTAGTCGGTTCTCAGATTTCGGTTTTCTGTTGTAAGATAAAAAACTCATAATTCGTGACCCTATCACAAACTCTCGCTCCATCAACGTTTGCCCAGAGGGCTTATGCGGATAGGCGTCACTCGTAAAATATGAGCGACTGCGGGAGTTCAAACCTTTTTCCTCTAGTGTATTGATAACTAAATATTATTTATCAATTATTTACATTATTTTCGACTTACATCTACACTGCATACGATGTAAAGCAGTGAACGTAAAATATCAATTAAATGGAAAAAATATTTGAATCTAAAGAGTTTTTTCAACTATGGGATTATAATATATCACATCGCCGCTTACTATTAAGAGCTGTAGTTATAAACAAGCAAGACAAAAGTGTTTTTCAAAACATTGACATAGTCTTTGTTTCAACCTATTACGTAGGTATAGAAACAGATTTTTTGGGAATCAAAATATATAAACATGACAAGCCACGCAAAATTTTAGTAGGTAAAAAAGAGATTTACCTTGAAAACTATTTTGAAATTAGATCAAAAGGAAAATCATTTTTTATAGGGGCAGATATTATCTCGATTGATACTAATAGTCTGGATGCTATGACAAGCAGTATAGGGAAATCTTCGTCAGATGCAAATTTTGATTTAGATTCTTTTTTAGAAGCGTTTCGAAAATGCCAAGTTGAGGATGATGACAAAGGCTGAAAGGTATTTATTTCTTGTATAATAGACAGTCGGTATTCGCCTGTAAGGTGATAAACCTTTATCACAAACCCTTTCTCCATCAACGTTCGCCCAGAGGGCTTACACGATAGGCGTCACTCGTAAAATACGAGCGACTGCGGGGCGACTAAATAAGGCAAAGCCCTCAATTAGCTATCAGAGCCTACCAAAATATTATTAACACTATCGCCGTCTAAAACAAAACCGCCTGTATGTTTGGAGTATTCCCCAAAATACAGGTGGTGGTTTTACCTAAAATAATTGATTTTAATTATTTACCCACTAGCCCAAGGGCTAAACAATCAAATTTATCAATCACAACTTTATAACCTCATTATAAAAGCCTTATTTAGTGATTACTATATTTTTTTCAACTTTAGCATCAACATTCCACACTTCTTTGTTATTTATTAAAATGCTTTGAGTTAAATAATTTGAATAAGACTGATATAAATTTAAATGTAGCAAATCAACTGAATTATCAGACCAAATAATTTTGATATTTTGCTTATCTACAAAACGTGATTTCTGTATATCAACCCCAGCAAATATCCTTAGATAATATACTGAACCCTTAACCTCGTATAATAAGGGTGCGGTACTGATAGCCATACTATTGCCTAAATCATCAGTATAAGCCAGTTTAATAGAAGCTAAATCGTAACCTCCCACGGTAGTTGGATTGAGCATATCTTTGCCATTTTTCATGACACTTACATTCACATAAGTATCTACTACAACTGACTCCACAGCAACATCTTTTTTACATTGAAACATTAAAGTAGTTATGAGGAGAGCTACTATTTTTTTCATCTCTAGAAGCATTAATAAAGGTTATAAATCATCTTACGAGAATCATTAAATGTATAACTACCAGGATTAAAGTTATTAAATCCATAATAACCATTGTCTGTTCCACCCCAGCCCCAATTCATATTAAGAAACAAATAAGTTGTACCTGTTTCACAATAAAAGCTCTCTCTGTAGCCATCACACACCCATGCATGACCATTTGTATATGAGCCAAAAATCCACCAACCAGTGTTAGTTCCACCAGATAACATTACTGGATGCCCACTATTTAATTGACTTTGAACTACATTATAGTTGTAATTGGCTAAGGTAGCACTACTATATCCATAATAGTTTACAAAAGCATATTTAGCGTCTTCCATTGTGGCGGAAGAACCAGAACATCCGTAACTCATATTTACTTTGCAACCTATATCTTTCATCAACGCTGCTGTGGTACTGGTGCCATAGCTCAATGGCATATTCGACCAACTAAAACTACTTGGCTTTTGTTTGTTTTTCATAATCTGAGCCATAGCTGTGGCTATACAACCAGTAAAAGGATTCCCACAAGCTCCTCCAGATGAACAGACTTGATTGTTATTACTACATGATAGATTCAGATAATCGTTGTAACCACAGCCTTGATCCCAAGTTGTAGAGGTTAATGGCCCAACCACAGTAACGTAGTCTGAACAACCGCCATCTCCTGGGTCTATGTAACTCATCCTTGAGTTTGATTTAGCGTTGGAAGCAAACCCTATTGCTTTTTTGGTTTCTTCTAAATCCCAAGCTTTTATTCTACTGCTATTATCTTTCCTGATGTTTTTTACAGTTTCTTTAGTAGTTGCTAACCAATAGACTAAACCTGAAGGAATGCTTTTAGTATCTAAACTAAAATCTCCAACTTCTGAAAACGCTAAAACAGGATCCAATTTTTTATCGGCAGACAATATAATAAATCCACCTTCTGAATAGGTAATAATATAATATACCGTTAAACCATTTTCATCTGGTACAGAAACCACTTTTTTGATAGACTTAAGGTTATTTATGGTTAGTTCTGAACCTACCCCATTATTTTTTGATGAATTCGGATTCACCAAATCGGTAGCAAACTTTTTGGCAACATCCAAACTTACAAAAGTAGAAGGTGTAAGAATTGTGGGATTTTCTTTTTCTACAGAACAAGATGCCAAGAAAATAGAAAAAACTAGAAGAAATAGGTATTTTTTTTTCATTTCAGTTAATGTTTAAAAATTGTGTAAAAGTTATTTATATATATTTATAATAGATTATCAGTATTTACATGATAAATGTAGAAATATTAATTTGAAAAAAAAATATTTTGAAAAGATAATGAAAAAAACTTTAAAATGTGGAGTGGTATTGCTCGTGTCAATCTTAGCATTTCTATCTTCGCTCCTCGAAATCTCCGACTTCGTGGGTCAGATAAATGACAATCTCTGATTGTCAAGCGGAGAAATACAA
>NZ_JBWKYN010000069.1:6648-27923 GCF_059423785.1 Arcicella sp. GW458-12-2-14-TSB2
ATACAAAACAAACAGTAGTAGTACGAGTTTTCAACTCGTACATTATTTCACGAGTTGAAAACTCGTGCTACATCCTTAACTCACTCCTCGAAGTCTCCGACTTCATGGGTCAGATAAATAACAATCTCAGATTGTCAAGCGGAGAAATACAAAACAAACAGTAGTAGTACGAGTTTTCAACTCGTACATTATTTCACGAGTTGAAAACTCGTGCTACATCCTTAACTCGCTCCTCGAAGTCTCTGACTTCATGGGTCAAATAAATAACAATCTCAGATTGTCAAGTGGAGAAATACAAAACAAACAGTAGTAGCACGAGTTTTCAACTCGTACATTATTTCACGAGTTGAAAACTCGTGCTACATCCTTGACCTTATTAGATGCAGACTAATGGGGAGGGGAAAAGCCGAAGTCCGAAAGCCGAAGACCGAAAGCCGATAGCCCCAACCCTAAAACTCCAACGTCAACTGCTTGCCTACCATCTCGTCGGCAGATGCTAGGTTAGATAATGAGATGCCTAATAGCCTTACGCCCTTTGGAACGGGATATAATTGTTCTAATAATTCAAAGGCTATTTTTTCAAAAAAGGCACTGTCAAAAATAGGAGAGAGGGTCGTCCTGCTCCGTGTGATAATCTGAAAATCATTGAATTTTACCTTTAAGTTTACCGTTCTGCCATAAACATGCGTACGGTCGCAGTATTTCCATACGTCGTCGATAATGGGTTTTAGTCCCGCTTCTAATTCAACGTTGGTTTCTAAATCTCTCCAAAAGGTATTTTCTGACCCTACCGATTTCCTGATTCTTTCAGGATTCACGGGGCGGTTGTCTATCGCACGGGCAATGTTATAATAATATTTCCCTGCCTTCCCGAAGTGTTTGGTCAGAAAAGCTTCGTCGTATTGGCGTAAATCCAGTCCCGTGAAAATATTCATTTTGTTCATTTTATCGGCCGTTACCCTGCCTATGCCATGAAAACGATATACTTCTAATTGCTCTACAAATTTTTCGCCTTGCTTAGGTTTTATGACAAACAGTCCATCAGGCTTTTTATAGTCGGATGCCAATTTGGCTAAGAATTTATTATACGATACCCCCGCGGAGGCCGTCAGCTGTGTTTTCTCCTTGATTTTTGCCCTAATTTCTATGGCTATTTCTGTGGCAGATTCCATGCCTTTTAGGTTTTCGGTAACATCTAAATAGGCTTCGTCTAGCGAGAGTGGTTCTATCAGATGGGTATATTCCGCAAAAATCTCTCTGATTTGCTTGGAAACAGTCTTATAACTTTCAAAACGGGGTTTGACAAAAATCAAATTAGGGCATTTTCGTGCTGCCATCATCGACGACATCGCTGAACGTACGCCAAACTTACGAGCTTCATAACTGGCTGCTGCCACCACGCCACGCTCACGCGAGCCACCCACTGCGACGGGTTTTCCACGCAAGGCAGGGTTGTCTCTTTGCTCTACAGAAGCATAGAAGGCATCCATATCAATATGAATTATTTTTCGTATGTTTGTTTCGGGCATTGGATGAAAGACTTTAGGACTTTAGGACACTAGACTTTAAGACGCTAGATACAAGACTTTGAATATTGATTTTTGGACTTGTAGGTGTTAGACGTAAGATAGAAGACGTTAAACTTTGAACTTAACAAATCACTAACTCACTCATTCACAACTAAAAACTCACTAACTCGCAACTAAAAAAATCACTCATTCACAATTCACTCATTAAAAAAAATCACTCATTCACTCATTAAAAAAAATGTCTCTCGACCAATTACTTAAACAAGATTTCAGTCCAGAATTCCAATTCCAAGCCTCTAGAAGTGGCGGAGCTGGTGGACAGAATGTTAATAAGGTTTCTACCAAGATAGAACTCCGATTCAATATAATCAATTCCGTTTTATTAGACGAAATTCAGAAAAATACGCTTCAAGAAAAACTTAAAAACCAAATTAATGCTGAGGGTGAACTAATCATTGTTTCACAAGAAGAACGTACTCAACTACGAAACAAACATTTGGCGATTAAAAAGTTTATGGATATACTGAAAAAGGCATTATTTGTTCCCAAAAAACGGAAAGCTAGTCAACCTACTTTGGCTTCTAAAATGGATAGACTCAAAACCAAAAAAATCGCCTCTATCAAAAAAGTGAATAGAAGAGGGATTTCTTTTGAGGAATAGGGGGCTGAATTTGAAAATATACTTAATTTGAAGATTTGAGAATTTGAAGATTTGAAAATATATCTAATTTAAGGATTTGAAGATTTGGTAATTAATTCTTATAAATATTACTATTTCAATTTAAAGATTAGAATAAGTTCAATCCTTCTTACATTCTTTTTATTAATATTTTCAAATCTTCAAATTTCCAAATCTTCAAATTAACTATTTAATCCCTATTTTTGCACCTTAAAACAGACACAAATGCTTACTCCAAAATCTCAAGGATACTTTTTTCCTGCCGAATGGCATCCACACGTAGCAACTTGGCTTACTTTCCCGCATAACGACCACTCTTGGCAAGGTGACAAACTAGCCAAAATGTACCCACAATATTTTAACTTTATCAAGGCG
This sequence comes from Arcicella sp. GW458-12-2-14-TSB2, assembly GCF_059423785.1. Classification (NCBI taxonomy): domain Bacteria; kingdom Pseudomonadati; phylum Bacteroidota; class Cytophagia; order Cytophagales; family Flectobacillaceae; genus Arcicella; species Arcicella sp. GW458-12-2-14-TSB2. The sequence goes on from NZ_JBWKYN010000069.1 coordinate 9,232, forward strand.
ATTGCTAAAGGTGAAAAGGTTTGCTTGAATGTAAACGACGGAACCCTTAAATCGTTTATTTTGAATGAATTACCGAAATACGATATTGAACTTTCGCAAATAGAAATATTAGTAAACCCCACCAACGATGCTTGGTGCAGAGACCACGGTCCTGCATTTTTGATTAATCCCGAAACCAAACAACGCATGATTGTGAATTGGGGATACAACGCTTGGGGCGGAAAATATCCTCCATTTGATGATGATAACAATTTGCCTACCAAAATTGCCGAATACCGTGGCTTGAATAGTGTAACACCGGGTATTATTATGGAAGGCGGGTCGGTAGAATTTAACGGAGCAGGAACAGTACTTACCAGTCGCTCATGTTTGTTGAACCCTAATAGAAACCCCCATCTGAATCAAACCCAAATAGAACAATATTTATGCGATTTCTACGGACAAGAACAGGTGTTATGGGTAAATGATGGCATAGTAGGGGATGATACCGACGGTCATGTGGATGATACCGTTCGTTTTGTCAATGCCGATACCGTAGTTGCGGCTGTTGAATACGATAAAAACGATGATAACTACGAAGTATTGAACGATAATTTGCAGTTGTTAAAACAGATGCGTTTGGTAAATGGCAAACAACTGAATGTTGTAGAATTACCAATGCCCTCAGCAGTAGTGATTGATGAGTTCAGAACACCAGGCTCGTATGCTAACTTCTTGATAACCAATGCTGGCGTAATCGTTCCGACGTACCAATGTAAAAATGATGAGGTAGCGTTAGATATTCTGTCAGGACTTTTTACAGACCGCCCAGTAATTGGTTTAGATGCGACTGACATTATTTGGGGACAAGGCAGTTTTCACTGTTTGTCTCAGCAAGAACCAGCAGTATAGAAAATAATAAAAACAAACGTAGGGGTGAATGGTATTCATCCTTGTCGTTTATTTGTTATTCGTTCGTCAAAAGGTCGTATGTATGCAATACGACCCTACATTTTTTTAAATATAAGTCTATCACTAATTAATAAACGCTACAAAATTTACTAACTGCTTGTTCTTCAAAAATCATTGTTTCTCTACAGAAACATAATCCTGATAAAGGCAGCGTAAGTTATTAAACCATGAAAAAAACACTATTACTTTTTACGCTTATTGCAGGTTTTACACAATCAATAAAAGGACAAACGCAAACAGCATTAACCTCTGTCCCAGTCCCAGTACACGAATTTATGCTTTTCAACATAGACCCCATGTCTGTTTCAATGGGTTATGGAGGAATGGCTCTTTTTACCGACGAAACAGCTACCTATCTCAACCCTGCCATGTTGGTACATTCACCTAATAGAAGCGGTTTCTTTTTAATTGGGGCGAAGTGGCTACCTAATGATATGTATATCTTGAGAGCAGGGGGATATTATCAATTGAACGAAAAAAGTGTCTTATCTAGCAATTTTACTCTTTTTCAAAATGGCATTTTTAACTATGTTGATAATACAGGAGCTTTTAGGGGTTTTTCACCTAAAAGTAGGAGTTGGAGTTGGGCAGTAAATTATACTAGACGATTATCAAACAAAGTGTCAATGGCAGTGGGGATGAAGTATATACATGATAATGTAATGACAATTTCACCATCTACGACTATTGAGATGCTTCCCCTGAATAATGTTGCTTTTGACATCAGTTTGGCACATGTTGATACCGAAGTCTTTAAAAAATTCACTTTCAATTACGGACTTAATATTGCCAATATTGGCGAAAAAGTTAATATTGGTAACAAACAGTATGCTTTTTTGCCGACCAATTTAAAATTCGGTATAGCACCAAGTTATAAGTTGGATGTTAAAAATAAAGTTGCCTTTACAGTAGATGCCGATAAACTGTTGATTCCTACACCAACTGGAAATCATAATAACGATTCGGCCTTGTCTGCCATGTTCAATTCGTTTTCAGATGCCCCTGGCGGACTCAGCGAAGAGCTAAAGGAAATCACATGGTCGTTAGGAATGCAGTATACCTATGATGATTTTTTATTTTTGAGGATGGGCAAGTTTCTTGAATCCAAAGACAAAGGTAATCGAAGCTATACAACCATGGGTGCAGGCGTTGTGATTAGTAAATTAGTAAACCTTGATTTTGCTTATTCAATTGACGATAACGATGGACCAATTGGTAATAAAGCGATACTTACAGTAGGTTTTAACTTTTCTAGGATTGAAAAATGACGTATGACATACGATTCGTTATTGTCAATAATAATTTGTGTACCAACAATAATACATTCGATAAATAGGGTAGGGACGAATTGCATTCGTCCTTTTCGTCGTCCTATTATTCATCCGCCAAAAGGTCGTATGCCATACGACCCTACTTTTTGTGCCTACGATTGAAAAAACTCCATATCATTTTATCAGTATTTATTATAGTACATAATTACGTTAAATAACACCATACAACCACACTATTAATACAACAACCTAAATGAAATTACAAACAATTTACTATCACAATTATGAACAAGGGTTACCCCAAGAAAATAACTATATCCTTGGGCACACCGACGACTCAACTATTATTGTATATCAAGCCTTCAATGATAGGATTGCAAACTATGCTATTGAAAATCAAAAATTTGGGGGACCAGCCTATAGCTTTTCGCGAATGACTTGGATTAAACCCAATTTTCTCTGGATGATGTACAGAAGCGGATGGGCACAAAAAGAAAATCAGAATAGAATTTTAGCAATTGAAATCTCACTTGAAGGCTTTTACAAGCTTTTAGAAGATGGCGTTTTAACACACTTTGATAATATTTATGCTAGCCAACAAGACTGGCAAGAACAACTAAACAACAGTGATGTAAGAATACAATGGGACCCTGACCATAATCTTGCTGGTGATAAACTTAAAAGAAGGGCTATTCAAATTGGTATAAAAGGCAAAGCCCTTGAAGAATTCAACAACCAATATATTAAGTCTATTACAGATATTACCGCTTTTGTTAATGAACAATATCAAACTATTCAGCAAAACGATAAAAACACTTGGATTGAAGTTATCAGCGAGCGTATTGTTGAGGTAAGCCCAGCACTAAAAAAGAAATTAGCTATTCCTGACACATTTATTAGTGATTATATTTTACAACTCATTCAACAATTTGAAACAACAGGAGAGATTGACCATGAAGAATTTGAAAAGCTTTTAAATGATAAAGAACCAAGGGGCGACGAGCGTAGAAAAATGGTAGAATATATTAAGAATTATAAAAACCTTCACTTTTCAAGATACCTTCTTCAAAAAGCCATTGATTTTCGCTCTACTGAAGAAGAAGAAGAAGACATCGACTGTATGAGTGAAGATCTTTTGATGTTTAGCTATTTCGTTAGCAAGAATAAAACAACAATAGATTTTGATTTAATAATGGAAGCTAAATGTATTGATTTTGATACATGGTGTGGTTTCGATGGTGAAATGATTTTTTATACTTTAGGATTTGAAGGAACTAGAAATTATTTGCAAAACAACGTAGAAAAATTTTCACAAAATACCGTTGATTATTTTCTAGGCTTTACAAAGGAATATCTATACGACGAAATAGCTCCCCGAGCATTTTGGTATTTATGGTATTGAACCTCCTCAGCTTGGAGCAAAATATGTAAGGTTATCTCTGATAAAAACACGATGTTATCATCAAGTATATTTCTTTTATACTTTCTTGAAGTAAACATTTATTTTTATTGTATGGAATTTGCAATTCCATAAAAATCAGATACCTTGCTAAAGATTTCCCATATTGCCCGACGATAAAATATGGCTCTGTTATCGTTTCCAAAAACTAGCATCGAAAATTATAATTTTCAATAAACTTTCAAGGAATCAATACTAATGAAGCAACGTTTTTACTTATCATAAACAAAGATAACTAGAAACTTGAAACGCCACCCCGCAGGCGAACCGTTCACTCTTTACTAATTACTACTTATGAAATACTTATTTGTAATATTTGCAACGATTTTTTTTGCATTTTCATCGAACAAAGTTTTTGCTCAACTGCCAGTAAAGCCCCTTGCTTCACAAGAAGAGCTTCTGAAAAGTAGCAACGAAACACTAGCGAAAAACAAGAAACTTGTTTACGATATGTGGCGAGAGTTTTTAGAAGGTGGACACCTTGAAGTGGCTGAGAAATACTTCGATGAAAATTATATGCAACACAATCCGAATGCAGCTACAGGCAGAAAAGCAGTGGTTGATTTCTTTGCAAAATTTACAAAACCACAGCCAATATCAAATACCATCAAAGCATCAGTGGTTGCCATTGTTGCTGAGGGCGACCTAGTGATGATAAGTTTTGTAAGAGAACTGCCAGACCCTAATGATAAATCTAAAAAATACACCACCACATGGTTTGACTTATTTAGAATCGAAAACGGGAAAATTGCAGAACATTGGGATTCTGCTGAAAAAATGAAAATGAACTAGCTATAAAGTCATGAAACGAGTAATTTTCATGAGTATTGCTAGATAGTCGTTTCCAACTAAGTCCTACATCTAAAGACCTTGTCAAAGCTAAGCACTCAATAGTTGTGTATAGTTAATAGATTTTTTTTGCAATTCCATAAGAGATTAATTAGTTAATAAGAATCTCATTTCTCCGTTTGTTACTTGTGCATAATACCGCCCCTTATTATCATACAGTTTACATCTAAAATTCACCGTGATAATAATGTTTGATTCATCAATCTGTTGTACATCTTTTACAGTAAGATATTCAGTTTTAGCATCCTGTACGCCAGTCCAAGTATAGAAGTCAACTACTTGCGTGGGTTCAAATTCCCCAGGGTATTGTGCAAATAACCCGATTTTAAATTTTGTATTAGCAGTCGCCAATTGCTGTTTTTCATTTTCAGCAATACTAATGTCTAAAGACTTCCCCTTTTGAAAAACCTGTTTTATATAGTCAAATCGGCTCGTCATTTCTGGAATCACAGGGGTTTCGATGTAAAAGAAGATAGGTGCTGGTAGAACAGATGAAGAGCCTAACCCACCCACACCTAGTTGTATTAGTTTCCCATTAGCACCCGCTTGATTAGAAGAGATTTGGTTAGATGAATTTGTTACTGATAAATTTGTATAAGCAAAATTTTTGTATGCAATTTGGTTGGTCGAATAGCATAATGATTTGCCATTTATTGTAGCAAGACCATAATAATCAGACAGATTATCAGCACATGAAAATGTCAGAGCTGTCTCATAATAAGGAACTTCTACTAGGTTGTTCTCATGAGAACAACCTAGTACAGTTATTAGATAAATACATATTAATAAAGCCCTCATAAATTATTGAATATGAATGTTAAAATATTGTACCTCACTAATCAAACTTCCGTTACAATAGGCTGATGTTGTACATTTTAAAGTTGCAAATCCAGGGTTTGAATTCCATCTAACTTGTACAAAAGAGCAGTTGTTGCGCTTTGATTAATTAATTTTGAAGTGGAGTATATGATTTTTGATTTAATAAATCATCAATAGTTTGGTCGTGATTCCATTTGTTTTCTTGAATCTTTCGTTGATAGTTATTGAATTCAGAATTAGTATCTCGTTGACATGAAGTTGATAAGACAAGCCAGAAACAACCAAATAAGATGAGTTTAAATAATGTTTTTTTCATGGTAGATTGTAGTTGATAATAATGTGTATAACAAGTATTTTAATTTTGAACTATTGATTTAATTAATAGTAATATTAGCGTTAATTAATACATAAATCAAATATTTTATATTAATTTTTTATCAAAAAATTATACTATTTTTTGATTTTTCTATCAATACAATTGTTACCATACATCCTCCATTAATTGAGTCCTTTACACGATGCTAAGCAAGAATAAGCCTAATTTAATGTCACAAATACAAACACTGGAACAGTATTTAAAGATGATACCCATCCCAATATACGATGGCTGAATACAGAGGTAAAATTGGTTAAATTTTGGAAATGTATTAGGTAATTCTCAAGATTCCAGATAATCAGTAGGGACGAATTGCATTCGTCCTTTACGTCGTCCTATTATTCATCCGCCAAAAGGTCGTATGCAATACGACCCTACAACCAAGTGCATTATTGCTCTTTGTATTCAGTCCACTTTATACCTACTAGATCAAACTTTTTAGTAGTTGTATTAAATTCATAATTTAAGGTATTCCCTTTAAAGCAACCTTTGCTTTCCTTTTCTCTAAAGTCGTAACTGTTACTTATTTCTACCTTTGTTGTGTCTTGTAAGTAATATCCAAACCCAATATTTTTTTCGTTCAATAATGCTTTACATTTTGTATCGTTTTTGTCATTTAATAATGCTGGAAAAATATCGCCAAACAAGTCTTTAATTTTAATCGCTTTTAATTTTCCACTGTCGTATTCAAATGCTGTTAGAATTTCTCCACCATCAATTTTATCTGCTATAACGATATAATGGTTTAGCTTTATTTTATAAATGGACAATGTCCAACTAGCATCCACTACAATCATACTTAGGGTATTAGGGTTTATAGACATTAATGATATATGAGATTCAGTAGTGTCAACAATAAAATTGTTTTGCTTAATTAATTTTACAAATGCTCTTCTGTCATTAGGTTTCCATTCCCAATCAATCATTGCACTATCTGGCAAAAGCGTCAGAATATGCAGTAAATCCTTATGGGTGGAATAATCAACTTTTATAGTATCTGGGAGTTTGTTTTCTGTATTTGAAAATTCCTGAGTAGTTTGCACAGCAGTAGTGTCATTTTCAACCAATGCTTGTTGTTCTTGCTTTTTGTCTTTACAAGAAATCAGTAAGAAAGTAAAAAAAATAGCATAAATTACATTATTCATATAGTCATTATTTATTAGGTAGCATACTTCAATTCGTTTAGTTAAACAAATTAAGAAAAATAACCACATATCAACTATGGGAAATGGTAATAATTCACAAGAAAGTAATCCACTCTATTTTTTTTTACATGCAGCAATTGTTTTTATAATATTCATTCTTTTAACTATTTGGATGAATAATAGTCTCCAAGCTGGAGGTGCAGATATAGGCAGATTTGCATTTCAAGGAATATTATATTTTATCCAAATTTTATTCATTCTTATAGCACATAAAGGCACTCCTAATATCAAACCCGCATTCTTTGGTGCAACAGTTACTTTTATTATCGTTTTTATTTATGAAGCTACGTATTAATACTGGCGTATTTTAAATATTTGCTAAGCGTAAACAATAATTTATTGCTACAAAAAACGGCTCAATGCCTTATAATTAACAAATAATAATCACGACAATGTATCAAAGGCTACATTTTTAAAATATGCTACTAACCGATATTACACTCCAAACATTACTATTACTCTGTTGTTTTGCTTTTTTGGCAGGTTTTATTGATGCCATCGTTGGGGGAGGAGGGCTCATTCAACTCCCTGCCTTATTGATTTTTCTGCCACATTATGCCATTCCTACCATCATGGGTACGCATAAATTAGCCTCAGTGTCGGGTACGTTGGTATCGGCATCGCAATATGTACGGAAGGTAAAGGTGGATTGGAAGGTAATTGTGCCAGCGATAATAGTCACCAGTTTGTTCGCTTTGATGGGAGCTAGGTTGGTTACCTCCTTAGATAAAAACCTACTCAAACCCATTATTCTAGTATTGTTGGTACTTGTGTTGATTTATACTTTCCTTAAAAAGGATTTGGGTACCGACCATACCCCTAAATATGATGGTAAAAAGTTTTTGATAGGAGCATTACTGACAGGTGCTATACTTGGGTTTTATGATGGCTTTTTCGGGCCAGGCATGGGCAGTTTCTTGATTTTTGCCTTTGTTTCTATTTTCGGATTAGACTTCCTTCATGCATCCGCCTATGCTAAAATACTGAATTGTGCTTCCAATATTCCTGCCATCATCTTCTTTATGTCGTCGGGCGATGTACTTTTTCAAGTAGCCATCCCACTGGGCATTGCCAATATTGCAGGCTCGATAATAGGGACAAGACTAGCATTATTAAAGGGCAGTTCCTTTGTAAGAATCTTCTTTCTGATAGTAGTAACGGCCGTTATCGCCAGATTTGGCTATGACATTTGGAAGACAGCCTAAAGGAATATTCTTCATATTACGGTAAATACTGTGCCATCCAGACATTAGCATACCCACAATTGGGGTCGTTGATTACATGTTTCAGTACCTTAAAATGATGTTCATTCAATAGCCTTGCATACTCATGCGAATCTAAAGACGCATGGAATAAGTTTTCGCCACCATTCATGCCCCAAGCTTCGCTATGTTCTGTTCCAGTAGTGAAAAGTAAAATACCATTAGGGTTGAGGTGTTTTTGAAAAAGGGCAAACATCAATGGTTGGTCAGAAGCAGGAAGATGAAAGAAGCTATGCCACGCAATGATGGCATCGAATTGCTTATCTATATCCAACAAACGCATATCTTGTAAAATAAATGTTGTTGACGGGAAGTTGGCCTTAGCAATATCAAGTATTTTGCTACTGGCATCTACGCCAATAACATTGAGGTTTTTACTAATAAGATATTCCAGCATGGGCTTTCCTGTTCCACAGCCTACGTCTAAAACAGTGCCTTCAGCGGGCAAACGCTGTATTAAATCGTCGAGGTAAGGTTTTTCTATTAAACTATCGTCTTTATTTTCAGCAAACCATGTAGCTATTTTATTATAAACCTCATAAACGTTATTTCTTTCTTCTTGTTCCATAGTAATTGAGCGATTTAGTGAATGAGGGATTATCAATAGTAGCACGAGTTTTCAACTCGTACATTATTCCACGAGTTGAAAACTCGTGCTACTGATACTGCCCTTTGCTACGACAAAGTCTCTAATTGACGGAAGATAGGAATCAGAGATTCCCCTTTTTCAGACAAGGTATATTCTACATGCAAAGGCTTTAGCTTGATAACCATTTTATCTAACAATCCTTGTTCTTCTAACTCTTTCAGGGCAACTGCTATCGACTGCTTGTTCGAACCATCTATTTGGCGGAGTAGTGAATTGAAACGGACAGGTCCTTCGAGCGCTTGGCGGAATATTTGTGGCTTCCATTTGCCAGTTAGTATTTTTAAAAGTCCTTCGGCAGGGCAATTATTCTCAGGCTCCATGTTTAAGTTTTTTAGTAGTCAGCTTTTTCTGACTAATTGATTGGTGTTTATATTGTGTTCAACTTTACAGCGAAATTACAACTTTAAAAGATAAAGAGGGCTTTAAAAAGGTAAAAGACTGCAAAAAGCAATCTGAGTGCCATTTTAATAACAACATTTTAGCAACAACTAACTATTGACCTGAGAAATGATTGAAAATAATAATCCACTTTTGTGTGACATCGAAAAAGGGATTTGTGAAATGCCTAACACATATATCACCGACGAACATCAAGATATTACCTCTAAACCTAAAAAACCTGTCAAGATAATTTATTTCACTGATCCTATTTGTTCTTCGTGCTGGGGTATAGAGCCTCAATTACGAAAACTTAAACTCGAATACGGTACGGACATTGAAATTGAGTATCGCATGGGGGGATTGCTACCCAATTGGAATTATTTTAACAGCGGAGGCATCGCAAAGCCCTCTGATGTGGCACACCACTGGGACGAAGTAAGCGAGTATTATGATATGCCTATCGACGGCGACGTCTGGCTAGAAGACCCCCTACACTCATCTTTCCCGCCTTCAGTAGCTTTCAAGGCCGCTCAGCTACAGGACGAAGCGAAGGCTGTGTTGTTCATGCGGAGGATTAGAGAAATGGTTTTTCTAGAAAAGAAAAATATCACTAACTGGGCACATCTTAGCTTGGCTGCCAACGAGGTAGGTTTGGATAGTCAATTATTGAAACATGATTATGAAAACCAAGCCAAAGAGTTGTTTCAAGAAGATTTATCATTGGCTCAAAAACTAGGCGTAAGGGGCTTCCCGACGTTGTTTTTCTCGGATGGTTCACACCAGAAAACACAAACAGTATATGGTTTCAGACCTTATCAAGCTTTTGAAAATGCCATATTAAATACATTTCCGAACGCCACACAATATCAATATGATGCTAGCTGGATTTACTTATTTAATAAGTATCCACGCCTGACGACCCGAGAATTTGCGGAATTAAGTGGCAATACGAAGTCTGACAGCGAAAAATTATTACAACAGCTAACGACACAAGGCAAACTCGGTAGAACAGACATTAAGAACGGGACAATCTGGACTATCAACAAAGATCAAACCCCAACGACATAACCTAATTATGAAAAGATTGAAATAGTTGTACCCTTCATACGTGCTTCAGACCTTCATTGGTTTGAAGCATTTTCGGTTTTTTATGGACTTGCTTTCTAGTTTATCCAACCTCCATACTTTGTAAAATGCGAATCTGTAGTACGAGTTTTCAACTCGTATATTATTTACTTACGAGTTGAAAACTCGTGCTACATTCATCCTTCAATCCTAAAGTCTCAAGCGCTTAGGATTTGTAACACTACATCAAGAGTCGAGGTTGGAAATCTTCCTATTTAATCTTTTGATAAAATTCAACATAAAAGAATAAGTAAGAGCTACTATATTTTTATCTTACGAGAAAGTTACCATATTTGTATATTATTTACCATATTGGTAATTTATTTAGATAATAGTTTGTTATGAGAATAATAACGAAAGGCACCCTAAGAGACTTTTGGATAGAGTATCCAGATAGCGAACAAGAGTTGAAATTATGGTACGTTAAAATGAAAAATGCCAAATATAAAAACGCTAATGATGTTATACAAGATACTCCAAAAACCGACACCGTAGGAAACAACAGAATAGTATTTAATATTTGTAGAAACAAATACAGATTGATAGCATTGTTTCGGTACAAATTACAAACTGTATATATTAGATTTATTGGTACACACAAAGAATACGATAAAATAGAAAATATACGAGAAATTTAGTTTACAATCAGAATATGGAAACATTAGCACAAATCAGGGCTGAACTAAAACCCATCAAAACAAAAGAACAGTATAAGAGCTATCTGAAAATTATAGATAGTCTGATTGATTGTTTAGAGGATAGCCCAGAAGAGCAAGTTTTAGAATTGATTTCAATTTTAGTGGAAAGCTACGAAGCTGAACATTATCCAATTGAGCCTCCCAACGTTATAGAAGCTATAAAACAAAAAATTGAAGAAAAAGGATTAAAAAGAAAAGATTTAGCAATTTACTTTGGAAGCAGTAGTAGAGTGTCGGAGATATTGAATGGCAAAAGACCCTTGACTTTTGAAATGGCTAAAAAAATTCATCATGGGTTAGGAATATCCGCAGAAGTTCTATTTGCTTAATTGTTTTTTTCATTCCCTAGCTTCACTTATGTAATACAACGCCAAGCTAGGGTTGTTTTTGCAAAAACCTACTACTCATCCAGCCTAATGCTCTGGGAGCTACCAAAGAATCTCGTCTACGAATTAGGTTCTTTTTTAAGTTTTGTACTGGGTACATTTCCACAAACCACCATACTCTGTTGGTTTTGTCTTTGTACGCTGCCCAAGCTAAACCTTTTGCATTTTTTGGATATTTGGCAACAAAATTTCCTTCGCCAATGGCATCATAAATGTAGGTTCCTGTGTCTTCTTTTATTGGCTCTGAACGAAGTGTATAATCGTCGTTGAGTGTGAGGAATTTAATGGGATTGCTCCATATAGTTTTGGGTGGTATAGTCCGTACTAACCTTGCTCTTTGGTAGGTAAGTGCTATTTTAAAGTCATTATCCACTTCATACTTTGTTTCATATTCATTATAATCTGCACAACAACCAAAATCAAGAAGCGTGAAAGAACTTAGTTGTTTGTTTTCATCAAAGACTAAGGTTGATAGGTCTTGATAGCCTTGAAAGACTGGTATAAGCTGATTTCCTTTATTTAGAAAAATCTTAACAATATCTGGTTCACTTCCACTAAATCCTGCATAAATAACATCTAATTTCCCATCGGCATTAAGGTCAATAAAATGAAATCGGTCATTAAATTTTTTTTCATCGCTGTAATCTCTCTCTTCATAAGCCAGTGAATCAAAATGAATTTTGATGCTTTCAATATATTTTGTACGTAAGGCTTTAGTAACCTGTTGGTCATATTTAGACCAATCAAGCGTATCTTCATAGACAAAGTAATGGAATGGGTCTATTACCTCTTGGGGTTTCCCAGTTGAATCCGTACCATTAAATGCTACTAAAGAATCAGTGATAGAATTATCATGTTTTTCTGAAGAACAAGAAAAGATTAATAAGGCTATTACTATGATAAAGATTGTAATTTTCATAGGAAATAGAACTTTGTGTATAAAGTATAAATAGCTACAATGGTAATAATAGCCTACAACTAATTAATTTTAATAATAATTGAACTGCTGCCTTTATAAAACTTACCAGCATAATTTTTACACTTGATTTTTAACTTATTAGGTGAAAAATTTACATTTAACATTTCACCACTAATATCTAAATCACAAATAACACAATTATCTATATAGTCAAAAGTTTTATCAGAATTCTTTGAATAAATCTTTAATGGTATCTTAGAAGCAACCTTATAATTCAGGTTTAAAATCTTTAAATTAAAATCATCAAAAATAAATATACTATCGTTTACGACAACAGGATTACAGGCATTTTTAAATGATTGCTTCGAAATAGAGATTTTATGACTAGTATTATCAATAGTAAAGATTCTCCCTATGCTATTGCCGTCTTCACTGTAAAAATCGTACAAGACAAAGCATGTATATTTATCTCTTGAAAATATCTTTGAAATACCTTGTGCTTTCCCTTTCAATATTACCTTTTTAGTTGAGTCAGCAATATTTACATGATAGTCGGTGTCATTAATTTCTTTAAGCTGAATTTTTAAACCAATTTTCTTTAAAAGAATCTCATTATGATCATTTAAAATATAAAGGTCTTCTTTTTTGTAATTTTTAGCTACCGTTAAAACAGTAGATTGCCCAAATACATTAAGGATTGATAGTAGTATAAATAGTATAATACTAATAATGGATATCTTGTTGGTATTTAAAATATTAGACATTTTTATTGTTTGAAAATTACATAACTAGCTCTCAGAAGTATCCTATCTAAAACAGTAGAGGGTTGATAGCCCTATTCAATCAACCACTCGACTTATTTTAAAAGGTAAGTCGAATAGCAAGTATTATAGTATATAAAAGAGGGGAAACTATAAACTCGTCCTAAGATAAGTAACTAGACTTTTTAATGTTTGATTATCATATGGTTTTATCCCACAATCCATATCTTTTATCCCTTCAAAAGAAGTATATGAGCCTGTTGGATGAGTGTTTCTAAAATTTTTACTTTTTAACCAATCCATCAACCATTTATTGTCTTTTTTCTTAATCAAATTAGAGAGTGTTATACTATTAAATCCTTCATTAATATTACCATGACAAGGCAAGCATTCTCTTTTATAAATAATTTGTCCTATCATTTTCGAATTATACCCAGAAAAACAGTCTTTATTAATTTTTAGTGAGGAATAAATTTTCTGAAAAGTAGCATTACTTTTATCTTTTGATAGATATGTCAATTTAATACTTGACTCGGCATTATCTCCGCCAGTAAATAATCCATAAAGTCCTGATTGAGACGTGATTTTTTGTACAGAATATCCATTCAATAAATCGAATTGCTCTTCTACTTCTGCTAAATCTTCAAAATCAGAGATAAATTTACCATGCTCAATAATGAGAGTGTCATTTAGATTATTCCATATTGTAATGCGAGAATCAGCATTTTTACCACCAGTTTTTACCCAATTTTTAGGCACTAAAACTTCATAGCACCCAAAATTTTCATATTCTAAATCTGTTTGACTTTTACAATTAAGCGTATTCAGAATAATAAATGCATAAAGTATATAAATGTACTTCTTCATCATTATTGAGTAGTTGAAATGGTTATCAAGTTATTACTTTAGAAGCGTCTGATTTCGTAGAGTACCAGCGTTACATTTAAGTATTATAATCACTAATAGTTTTCTGTATGTCTTTTGAATTTTCTTTGATATGGTTGTAGAATGAAGCAAAACTTAGAGAAGTACAATAATTTTCTATTTTTGATAGAACTTCCTTCTCTATATTAACATTTAGTTTTTGTAAATAATGGATAGCTATACATGGGTACTTTCCAGTATAGCAAGCAGCAATAACCTCAATTTCAATAGGCAATGTTTTTAAATACTCATCATTTCTTAAAAGACTAACTAGCCAATGCATTATTGTGATTACAACATCGTCAGGTATTTCTGAACCTATAAGCTCCATAGGATAATGATTATGTTCGATAAGATGATAGCCTTTCATAGTTTTAATGTAAAGAGTTAGACAATTAGTGATTTTCATTTATCCGTACCACGAAGTCAGAGACTTCTGTAGTACGAGTTTTCAACTCGTATATTATTTACTCACGAGTTGGAAACTCGTGCTACTGATACCTATAAATTTACTGCTACGCTTAAATCTAAATCTCTGAAGGTATTTATTAAACATACTTTCTATCGCCGTAGTTTGTGTCTTCACAAACTACTAATCCGACGATAGCAGCGTTACATTTAAGTATTATATTCATTAATGGTTTTCTTTGGGGTCGTAGCCGATGCTACGACCAGTTTGGAGTAACTAGTAGTACACTGAATACATCACTTGAAAAAGATATAAAATGCGTTGTATTTTTGCAATGTAACATTGCAGTACGCACTGACGTAATTTAACACTATGCCAAGCGTGGGCATTGCCCATAACTAACAAATGATACGAAAAATGCTAAATAAAGAAATAAACTAATTTTCTGAGTAAATAAATGTATTGTTGCCATGTTTCTTTTTGTTTAGGGAAAACCAATAATTTAATTGAATAGATAATGAATTTGAAGTTACTATGGTTGGATATGCTATACCTGTAATAGGAGAAATATTACTATCTCTTATATCAGAAATACCTAAGTTGTATTTCACATTCACAGAAATTGGCAATTTTAAGTATGACTGTAAATTCAAATCTGCAGCCGCTAAAAATCCCCAATTAAAAGAACTATAGTTTATGATAGTGCCATTTTTACATGTACAAGTATCATTTCCTAAACTCTTCGTTGTTATATAGGGTGTAAGTATCTTGCCTAAAAATACACCTACTCCGAGAGACAGACTTCTAAATTTTAATTTTTTTAAATTGAGTCTTGAATTGATAGATAAATCGGTCTGAATATATGGGAGAATAAAATCATCTTGGTATTGCATATTTGCTACAAATGGATTATTATATTTATCTATATAACCAATCGTTACAAAGTCAGTTTGTAGTTTAATTTTATAGTTTTTATTAACATTTTTGACAACTGCAACCCCAAAAATTGGTCTTATTAATGTCTTATTCGTAAATAACCTATTAGTTTTTCCGTAATAAGAAGTTATTACTCCCAGTTCTGGACTTATTTCCCAACTCGGTTCAATTGTATTTTGTGAGATACCCGTTGAATTGATTGAGAGTACTAGAATTATTAACAAAAATAGTCGGTTTGGGTAGCGTGCTTTTATTTCCATATAAGTTTAGTTTTATCTTAAAGTAGTTGCAAGAATATATTTCAAACAAATATAAATGGAGAATTATATACTTAAAAGGAAAAAAAATATAACATTTCACCCCAAAACACGACAAAGCTTTCGCTTGGCGTAGTCTTAGACTCAATGTCCTCAACTTAAGATAACCCTGTCAAATTATTATACAAAATCCCTATCAAGCTAAATAAGAATTTTGTATAGAAGCAGGCTAAAATGCTTGCAAACAAAACCCTTTATTAAGTAAAGGGCTACATTGTAAAAATGACAATTTCCTTAAGTTGACGACATTGGGTGTAACACTATGCCAAGCGTAGGGGAAAAATATTTATTGCATATTTCGTAATAAATATTTATTTTTAGACACAACTGGACTTAGAAAATAACTGAACAAAGTCAGAGTCATGTGATATAACTACCACAAACTTAAAAGAACATTATGTCTAGCGGTTATACGTAAGTTTAATGACTATTCAATGAGACGACCAAGAGATCCCCCTGCTTTATATTTTTGGAGGTTTAAACCTAAAGAGTATAAATTCCCCTATTATTAAGATGGAGACCAGTAACCATTTCTAAACGGGGCGACACCGAAAAGCCAAATGAGTAGGGATTTTTAAACAAAAAAAATGGAAAAGATAATAACTTTATTGTTGGTAATTCTTCTAACGAGTTTTTGTAATGCTCAGTCTGTGATTGTTAGTGCTTCTGAACCTGATGCAAAAATTATTGTTGATGGTCAAAATTTAGGTACGGGTACTTTGAAAATAAAAATACCAAGAGAAACTTGCGTAAATGTAAAAATACAGAAAGTTGGTTTTCTAAAATACGAACAAGTTTATTGTTCTAAAAGAGGAGGTACCGTTCCCCCTAAACAACAGTTTTTTGAAATGAAAAAGGATGATGCTGAAGAAGCGTCAATTAAGACAGACCAAGCAAACGTCGACTTTTCAGTTATTGTAAATGATAAATTTAATACTTCAGAAAGCTGGAAACTTACGACACAAATTGTGACGGATTACTTTGACGCTATAGAAGTTAGTGATAAAGAAACTTCTTATTTACGGACAGCATGGAGTATTCAATCGTTTGAACAGAATACTATTAGAACAAGATTAATTATTAAATTAGCCAATTCTAGCCCTCTGACCTTCAAGGTAAAACTCGTTAGCGAGTATTCTGGTATTGCTGGGACAAGTGTCAAAGCAGATGAACAATTTAGAGAATGGGATAGGATATTAAGAAAGTATCAGAATATAATAAGTGACTTCAATACTCGATTGGGAGGTAAATAAGAAAAGAGAGAGATTTTGCAAGATGAAAAATCAGACCACAACAAGCTAGTCTTTATTTTTTTGACTTAAACCCTAAAAAATATGCAGTTTCAAACTATACATACTTTGTAATTACAGATATTTTTCGCCTTTGTTAGTGATAATTCTAACGAGGGCGAAAACTAAATATAAACTCTAATGAAAAAAATAATTTTCCTCATTTTAAGCTATATAGCCTTTTCTTTTACCACTAATGCTCAAAGTCGTTTCGGCATAAAAGCTGGTGCTAACTTCGCCAACCTTACATTTTCTTCGGGAGGAGTTTCTTCTACGATGAATTCAATTACAGGTGCTAATATTGGAGTTACATTTGAAACAAGACTCTCTGACAGGTTCATATTGAGAAACGATGTACTTTGGTCACAAAAAGGAGGGATTACTGAAGATAGTGGAAACAATATTAAAACTACAATAGATTACTTAGAAGTGCCTTTTAATTTTTTATATGAACCAACATACTACTCTTTCGTAGGCGTTGGTCCTTATGTAGGTTATGGCTTCACTGGAACAATTGTCTCTAATGGAAAATCATCTGAAATGACATTCGAAGATGGCGGATTTAAAAGACTAGATTACGGTTTAAATTTAACTGCGGGCTATGAAGTCTTTGAGGGTTTGGTTTTAAGTGCTAATTATTCTTTGGGTTTTGGAAATATTATTGACAGTAACACAGCAGCATTTAAAAATAAAGTAATTGGAATCTCAGTTACCAAGTTTTTCAAAAGCAAGTAATTTTTCAGTACGTAATGACATTGAGTGTAATACTACGCCAAGCTTAGGCACTGACGGAGTATTACATTCTCCCAAGCATTGGAAAGCCAGTGAATTATGAAAAATAATTAGAAGGCAAACTAATCAATGAAGAATAGTCCGTTTTCCAAATATCAAGTTCGAATAATCTTCCTTGTTTATCTAAATATAAAGAAGCTATCACAGTCGTACCATCTTCGTCTAAGAATAAATATTCACTAATTTGCCATCCAAACTGACGTGCTTCGAATATGATTCCTTCAGGGTATAAGGTAAGGCTTCCCATTCCTCCATCATTCATTGGAGATACTAACAACTTTTCTTCCCAATCATCAGAAATAGTTACAGAGGCTTTTGAAATCAAATGTGCTAAAAGCTTTTCTTCTTTAGGTAAGGCTTTCCTGATATTCATAAAACTGTACTTTGAGTTATTAGTTATATGGTCTAACTTCTGTCCATTTTACTTATTTCTTTACCGACCAATTCAAATCTGAGTCAGTTACCTGAACGAGTGAAATAAAAGCATTGCTTAATACCTGTGTTGTAAAATTTTATATTAATTGATAGCTCCAATAAACGGAAAAGCCTTAACTAAATCTAAAATATGATTTTCTAAATTTTTATCATTAGTCACTTTTTCAAAAAGAATATCAATAGATTTATCTAAATCCGAAATAAAGTCATCCAAGATAAATAAACAAGCATCTGTAACACCTTCACAAGAGAAATTATCAAGATGATTTAAATTATTATCTTCCTTAAAGCCAAGTATAATTGAACGGTCTCTACCACCTTTCTTTTTTGCCTTTTCATCAGGAATAAGTGAGAATGAATGAACAAACCCACACCTTAAAACATGATACATTTGAATGTCCAAATCTTGCTTTTCTTCGGTATTATATCTAAAAGTTTCATACTTTGGATTAACTTCTACCATTATTTCAGATATAAAT
>NZ_JBWKYN010000070.1:0-27689 GCF_059423785.1 Arcicella sp. GW458-12-2-14-TSB2
CCTGAGTATTTTCTCTAATTTTTTGGTAGTCTAAAATACCTATCATTTTTTCAAGGCGTTCATTTTCTCCATTTATAAGTACCTTAATACTTTCTGATTTATCTAATAAATTAGTCAATAATGCCATCAATTGTTTGATGCTACTTCCTTCTTCGGTATCCAGAAAAACAAGTATTTTTGGCGACTCTTTTACTAGTTTAATAGCATACTGAATCGTTAAATTATCAGAAAAATTATCAATATCATAAACCATCACCGAAGGCTTTGATAGCTTTACAAAATCGACAAAAGTATTGGTATATTTGATATTTAACTGACTATTTCGTAGTTGGATATATAAAAAAAGGCTAGACATTTTATAGTTTTTATGAATTTTAAAATGAGATGGTCTAATTTATTAACAATTAAAATAACAAATACCGTAACTTTGGTTCAATCATTTGCAGTATCCCCCAAAAGCGTATGTCGAAGGTATATCATTATAACAAAGAAAATGTTCGTAGAAAAACAGGAGCATCCTCGTTAAAGGATGCCATAGAAGATATGCTTGAGCTATATAAAATTCGTTCTAAGTTTAACGAAACTTATATCGTTGCTTATTGGGAAAAAATCATGGGTTCTCCGATTGCCTCCAGAACAACCCAAATTTATATTAAAGATGGAAAATTGTTTATTCAATTAGATTCCGCTCCGCTCCGAAATGAACTATTGATGGCAAAAAATAAAATCGTTGAGCTTATCAATAAAGAAGTAGGAGAAAAAATCATTCAGGATGTTGTATTCTTATAATTAGGCGCTCTTCAACCTGAGCTATTGTCTCTGAACTTCTTTTAGTTTATTTTTTAAGCTGAAATACTTGATGATAAACACAATCGCTACGACCAACGACAACCCCAACAAAGCAATATATACGCCTTGGTATTTTTCAATCTCTTCTAGCATTTGATGATTCTCTTTTGAAAAACCCTTATGTCTTTCTGTCAATTCTACTAAATCATGATTCTTTTGGGTAAGGTCATTATTTTGCTGAATCAGTTCATTATATTTTTCAGTAAAAGCAGCAGTAGCATTGGATTGCTGGCTTTGATATTCATTTAAGATTTCATTGTCTTTATCAATAATTTCATTGAGAGCATCTATCGTCTTTTGCATATCATCCTTCGAACGATTACCGAAAAGCCCTGTCGATAGGTTTTCTGATTCCTTGTATTTTTGATATAGCGTTTGTCTTTCTGTAGTAAGGTCTTTTATTTTATCCTGAGCATTACTTTTAGTAAATACAAAGCACATTAAGAATAATAAAATGAAATTTTTCATCGACTAATTAATTGTAATGATAGTTGAATATTGTTTAATAAAAATCCCACAAGTATTTTGAATTGCTTGCGGGATTGATAACGATATGCTATATGCTTCAATTATAAAGAATGTGACTGATAATCAAGTTCAAGGATTTCAGAAATATCTAATAATTTAATATTATAACGCTGAAACGCTGGCGTATCAAAATCTTCAGAATCAGTTGGCATTTTGGTTGCAAAATCTTCAATCATTTTTCGTAATCTTGGTGTATCGTCTTCTCTTGGAGGAAAAACGTGCTTAATAGGTTGTTTTTCTTCTTCTATTACTTCGTCTTCATCTTCCTTATACTCTTCATCTTCCACAACATTTGAAGGCTGTAAAGATACGGGTTCTACTTTTACTCCTTTTTTAGCATGATTACCGTTGACAGGTTGTTTCAAAGGTGTACGCACGGGTCCATCTGGTAAATCAAACCCTGCTGCTATTACCGTGATACTCATATCATCCCCCAAGTTGTTATCAATGATAAAACCGAGTTTAAATCCAGCAGGAGAATTTCCGATAGCTTCCATGATATGGGCGGTAATAGCTGTTTGTTCTTTTACTGCCATTACTTTCTGGTCACTTGTTGCAATCGTTACTAATACACGTTTCGCACCTTTAATATCACGGTTGTTTAATAATGGCGAATCAAGGGCTTTTTCAATAACTTCTTTAGCTCTGTTTGGTCCTTTAGCAGTAGCCGTACTCATTACAGCTTGCCCAGCGTTGCTTAATACCTTTTTAACATCCTTAAAGTCAGCATTTATCTTACCAGATTTTGTAATTACTTCCGCTACTGATTTTGCAGCATTAGCCAGTACATCATCTGCATGTTCAAAGGCTTCTAAGATGTTTAAATCTTCATAAATTTCTAATAATTTATCGTTCAATACTACCAAAACAGTATCACAAGTACGTTGTAATTCAGCAATTCCTCGGTTAGCCGCTTCAATTTTCTCTGTACCTTCCCACGAGTATGGAGCTGTTACAATCGCTACTGTTAGTATATCCAATTCTTTGGCTATTCTCGCAATTTCTGGGGCTGCTCCTGTTCCAGTACCTCCACCCATACCAGCCGTAATAAAAACCATTCTGGTACTTGGTTGTAACAATGCTTTAATCTGAGCTTCACTTTCCAGCGCAGCTAGTCTTCCTTGTTCTGGTTCTGTTCCAGCACCAAGTCCTTCTGTCAAAATTTCGCCTAATTGTAGTTTTACAGGAACTTTATTATCATTCAGGGCCTGTAAGTCGGTATTACACACTACAAAATCGACGTCATCAATCCCCATTTCGAACATGTGACTAACAGCATTACTTCCTCCTCCGCCGACACCAATCACTTTAATGATATTGTCTTTTGTCTCAGATGAAATTTCAATATTATGATGAAAAAAATCCATATTATAAATTATTATTAAGGATTAATTAATTACTAAATAGCCCGTATTATTTGTCTTGAAAATCAGTTGAATACACTATTATTCTTCTGCTCCCCATCGCCATTCTCTACCAAGCTCTAACTCTTTTTTCAGGTTTTGTTTTATAAAAAAATCTCTTGTCGAGTAAAAATCTAATTTTTTCGCTGGCACCTTATCCACATTGGCGATTCCATACAACATCATCGTTGTGTACCTTACGGTATTAACCATTTCGTTCTTGTTAATCAAATCAAAACGGTCGCAATTGGCATGATAACATCCTACCGCATCAGGCGAGATTCCTCCAATCGGAGATGCCGTCGGTATTCCTTCCAACATAAAGCTTTGATGGTCTGAATGAAGCCCTGCTTGGTTGATAACATTGTTTTTATATTCGGGTACAGCCTTTTGCATACACTCACCTATTTTTGTAAACAACGATACCATTTCGTCTCTTCCTGCCGTATTAAATCCATTCGCATTATTAGCCATATCGAGGTTGAACATAAACACCACTTTCTCTAGTGAATTATTACGTTTACTTTTCTCAATCATTGCTTTTGAGCCTAGCAAACCTTCTTCTTCTCCCATGAACATGACAAACTCTATCGTTCTTTTAGGTTTTAGATTTAATGCTTTGAAAGTACGGGCAATATCCAAAATAGAAAACGAACCTATGCCATTATCAAGCGCACCAGTGGCCAAATCCCAAGAATCAAGGTGTCCGCCAATTACTATTTTCTCGTCACGGTATTTTTTATTGTCTCCCTTGATAGTAGCGATAACATTTCGAGCTTTAATCATTTTACTAAAGTTCTTCATGTCTATTACACCCATCAAATTGGGTTGCTCGCTCATCCAAGAGCGGATTTTGATGCCACTCTCTAATGACACACACACTGCTGGAATCGCTATTAGGCTTCCAGTAACCGAAGCTGTACCAGTTAGTAGTACATTTCCTTTTACTGTGTTGACAAAAATAACCCCTGCTGCACCATATTGCATGGCTAGGGCTGTCTTTTCAGAACGGTGTAAATTCCGAGTTCCTTTAAAGGGGGCTAACAATCCGAGGTTTACTAAGGCTATTTTTCCTGTTAATTGGTCTTTTACTGCTTGAAAATCTGGTTCTAATCCATTTCCTACATCCACAAGTTCAGCAGTTACTTTGGCTTCAACGGGTGTCATTGCCAATGACACTACTTCTATGTCATGGAAGTTATCACTTTTTTTAGGGGCAATTGCTAACGTCACGGTATCCCTTGACCAAGCCTCTACTTGAAATGGCTGATATTTTACATCTTTAAAACCATAAGATTTTAATAAGTTATAAGTATACTCCTCAGCCCTTTTGCCATTAGCACTGCCTGTAAGGCGGTGTCCGATTGTTTTACAAGCGTCTCCTAACGTTTCGTAAGCCCTACTATTGGCTACTACTTCATCATTGATTCGCCTGAATGTTTCTATTAACTCTTCATCTTCATTTCCTAAAGGTTGAAATGCAGCTGTTGAAGTAATAAGGATTAGAATAAGAAAAACGTAAAGGTTTATTTTCATTTTGTCTGTTGTGAAATAGGAAATAATAGTGGAATTTACAAAAAAACTTGACAAACTCTAACATATTTAAAATAAGAATAAGTCCCTATTAATACCTATTATTGGTGTCCTTTAAATAATTACTTATTATTCAGACTATACTGTTGAGGATATATCTCTTTTTGATATTTTTCCCAGTTCCCTTTACGGTAGTGGTTATCTCCAAAAAAAGTAACTATCTGATGAAACTGCTGTGCTTCTTGATAACCTGCCACTGGCTGAATCATATTAAATTGCTCATCTAAATACACTATCGTCGGGAAACTCATCTTTCCTTGTAAAAGCGCAACACCTGCCTGATTGTACCCATTTTCCCAGATATATTGTTGTTTGCCAATTCTGATGGTATCCTTCATTTCAGCATCCAATTTTACAGCATAATATTTTTGATTGACAAATTCAGCTACTTTTTCATCCGTAAAAGTTTTTTGATCCATCACCTTGCACCAACCGCACCAGCCTGTATATACATCAATTAAAATTTTTCTTGGCTCTTTTTGAGTAGCCGCATACGCTTGCTCCAAAGTCATCCAATTAATTTTAGCTTTGTTTGCTTTAGGAACAAGGCTAGTATTGGGTGCTGTATTCGCAGCGATTTGTGCTTTCCCAGCAAAAGCTATCAGGGATATAAGAAAAGTAAAGAATATCTTTTTCATGTTTTATAAGTTGGTCTTGCTTTGTGAGATTTTTATCTAAAACGGTTTTCTCCTTTTTAGCAAAGATAATTGGATAAAGTAATTTTAATTATATTGTACTTTAAGATATTTTAGTGAATCCGACGTCCAACTTTCTGAAAGATTGTCTTTAGTACTTTCAGATTTTAGCTAAATAGCCTTTTTATACCTTAGCAATTTACAAAAGGTTTGTTTTCCTTACAAAGATTTTTGAGTAAACGGTCAACTGTTTTATTTTCACTCATTATCTTTAACTGTTTTTGACTTCAAATAAATTCATGGCTATACTTCGACACAAAAAAAGTAAACTTGTTGAGGCTGAAGAAAAACGTAGAGATTTAGGCTTTGGCACTCAAATTACTGACCCTGACACTAGGCTCCTCAATAAAGATGGTAGTTTTAATGTTAAAAGAATTGGTGGTAATTTCTGGGGACGCTATAATATATTTAATGAGCTTATTATCTGTTCATGGAAACGCTTTTTTATCCTCATTGTTGCCTTTTACTTAATATTGAATTTTATCTTTGCCTGCCTTTATCAAGCCGTAGGAATTGAACACCTACAAGGTGTGGATTTAACGACCAAAGGCTCGGGCTTTATGGATGCCTTCTTCTTTTCTTCACAAACACTAACTACGGTTGGTTATGGAAGAATTGCCCCCGTTGGTTTTTGGGCAAGCACTATCGCGGCTATTGAATCGCTATTAGGCTTGTTGATTTTTGCCTTGGCTACTAGTTTACTTTATGGCCGTTTTTCAAGGCCAGTTGCCAGAATCTTATATTCCGACAAAGCTATTATTGCACCTTATCTGGACATTACGGGCTTTATGTTTAGAATTGTGAACGAACAAGATAATCAATTAATTGATTTACAAGTTGAACTGGCGGTATCCATGCTAAGAAATGAAAGCAAAGGGAAAACAGTGAGAAGGTATTACGGACTAAAATTAGAAAGAAGCAAAGTCAATTTTTTCCCGGCTAATTGGACTATTGTGCATCCGATTACAGAAGATAGTCCGCTGTTTGGCTTGACTAAAGAGGATTTGTTATCAAGTGACGCTGAGTTTTTAGTATTGCTGAAAGCTACAGAAGAGACTTATAATCAAACGGTAAATTCGCGTACTTCTTTTCATGCACGTGAAGTAGTAGTAGGTGCGAAATTTCTTCCTATGTTTAGCGATGTTCCAGGTGCTGGAGTAGTAACGCTAGACTTGCGTAAATTATCAGATATTCAGGATGCGCCTCTATCAAGTGAGCTATAAAACTGAAATAAAACAAAAAATAAGGGGATTCTGTATCAGCAATTCGCCTTTATCATTATAAAATGATTCAACCAAAAGCATTACAAAAAGGAGATACTGTTGGCCTAGTAGCATTGGCATGCAAAGTAGATTTTGAATTAATAAAACCTGCTATTGAGGTAATAGAAAAGGTATGGGGGCTAAATGTAGTGTTGGGTACTTCATTGACTAGTAAGTATCATCAATTTGCAGGAACTGATGAAATCAGGGCTAATGATTTCCAGATGATGCTAGATGACCCCAATATCAAAGCCATTATTTCGGCAAGAGGTGGTTATGGTAGCTCACGGTTATTAGATAGGATAGACTTCTCACAATTCATTCAACATCCTAAATGGGTTACTGGGTTTTCAGATATTACGGCGGTGCTTTGCCATATTCATAACCTAAACATTGAAAGTGTTCATGCTACCATGCTTAAATTATTTATGCAAGATGGTGGTGAATATGCATTAGAAACCTTCAGAAAAGTGCTTTTTGGCGAACCCCTAGACTATCATATTCCAGCGAATGCTTTAAATAAAATAGGTATTGCCCAAGGGCAATTAGTAGGAGGTAATTTAGCGATGTTGACTCATATCATTGGTTCAAACTCTGATATTGATACGACAGGGAAAATATTGTTTCTGGAAGACGTAGGTGAATATTTATACAGCATCGACCGTATGATGATTCAGCTAAAACGTTCAGGAAAATTAAAGTCTTTGGCAGGTCTGATTGTAGGGCATTTTTCTGACTTAGAAGACAATGAAGTACAATTCGGAAAAACAGCTAATCAGATTATCGAGGATGCCGTTGCTGAATATAGTTTCCCTGTATGTTATGATTTCCCAGTTGGTCACGAACCTACCAACTGGGCAATACCTTGTGGCAGAGAGGTAACACTAACCGTAGAAAACAATGGTATTTGGGTAAAAGATGCTGTAAATGAGCCATTAATCTAAAAACAGCATGAATAAAGCGACCCTTAGAAAACATTATTTAGCTCAACGAAAAGCACTCAGTCAGGAAAGTATCACCGAAAAGAGTCAAGCTATTTGCGATTTGTTCTTTCAGCATTTCAATCTTTCTACGATTGAATATCTTCATATTTTTCTGCCTATTATCAGGCATCATGAAATTAATACTTTTTTGATAATTGATAAAATTCAGCAGGAATTTCCTCACGTACAATTAGTTGTGCCCAAAAGTATTCTTGAAACCAACGAGATGGAACATTTTCTATACGATAAAAGTCAATTGGTTGAAAACAAGTGGGGTATTCCAGAGCCTATTCCAACTATTCCCGTTTTGCCTATTGATATTTCAATGGTAATCGTTCCGTTATTGATTTTCGATATGGCAGGCAACCGTGTGGGCTATGGTAAAGGTTTTTATGATCGGTTTCTTAAGCAATGTGCTCCAGACCTCATTACAATTGGCTTATGCTTAGAAGAACCCATTGACAACATTGAGGATGTAAACGAATTTGATGTAAAAATCAATTATTGTATTAGTCCAAATAGACTATATTCCTTCGGATAGAAGTAAAATTTCAATAAAAAACAAGAATTCCTACAAATTTACTCTACTATTCCCAGCAGATTCCTTTTCTCTTCCAACTTTATCAAGTAATTTTGCAAACTTTTTATTTTCCCTGACTTTCAAAGGAAATTAAATTTCAATGATTCTGACGACTATTCAACGCTGTGATTTTTTTGAAAGATAAATCGCACGAAAGAAGCCATGAAAACTAAGATTTTAATATGCTTTTTATTATGTATAGGTTTTAAAACCTTTGCTCAGGAAGTAAAAAGAACTTTGTATCCGATTTCAGTTAAGCGACAATTGTTTGGCGTAAAATTTATTTACGACAGACAGATTATCGACAACGCAGCGGCCTTACAAATACCCTTGTTGCAAGCCAGAGACCCCAAAGTAAGTGTGGAATTCCTGACTTATAAACAGCAACAAAAGCTAGTTAAGCTAATCAATATTATTCCTGCGGGGGTTTCGCTTTATACAGTTTTTAATAGAGATAAGGTATCCAGCGGTTTTTATTGGTCAACAGTCGGCAGTACGTTATTGATTTCGACCTATTTAAATGTAAAAGCAAATATGCATTTATCTAATGCGATTAATCGTTATAATGAGGTTATCCGTAATAACGAAATCGGGCTAAATGTACAGACAACACCTGATCATCAGGCGATAGTGGGAGTTGGATTAAAGCATAATTTTTAAGTATTTTTTTATATAATCAATTAATAATCAATTTTTAAAATGAAAGTAGCAGTAGTCGGAGCCACAGGTTTGGTCGGTGGCGAAATCCTTAAAGTGTTAGCGGAACGTAACTTCCCAGTAACAGAAATCATCCCAGTTGCCTCTGAGCGTTCAGTAGGTAAACAGGTAGAATTTAAGGGTAAACAGTACACCGTTGTTGGTTTTGATGATGCTATTAAGATGAAACCAAACGTGGCGATTTTCTCGGCAGGTGGTGGTACATCTTTGGAATTAGCTCCGAAATTTGCAGCGGCAGGGATTACAGTAGTAGATAATTCTTCAGCTTGGAGAATGGACCCTACTAAAAAACTAGTAGTACCAGAAATTAATGCGTTTACATTAACACCAGAAGATAAAATCATTGCTAACCCGAATTGTTCTACAATTCAGATGGTTGTAGTGTTGAACCCTTTACACAAAAAATATAAAATCAAACGTGTTGTTGTGTCTACGTATCAATCAGTAACAGGAACGGGCAAAGCGGCAGTTGATCAATTATTCGCAGAACGTGAAGGTCGTACAGATGTACCTGCGGTATATCCACACAAAATTGATTTGAACGTTTTACCACACATTGATTCATTCTTGGATAATGGTTATACCAAAGAAGAGATGAAAATGGTGAATGAAACCAAGAAAATCATGTTGGATGATTCTATCGCGGTAACAGCTACTACAGTGCGTATCCCAACGATTGGTGGACACTCTGAAGCAGTAAATGTTGAATTTGAAAATGACTTCGACGTAGAAGAAGTAAAAAATATTTTAGCAAATGAAGAGGGCGTAATCTTACAGGATGACCCTAAGAATTTTGTATATCCAATGCCTATTAATGCACATGGTAAGGATGAGGTTTTTGTTGGACGTATCCGTCGTGATGAAACACAACCTAATACCATCAATATGTGGATTGTAGCGGATAACCTTCGTAAAGGTGCTGCTACTAACGCTGTGCAAATTGTAGAGTATTTGGCTAAAAACAATCTTATTTAGTAGTTTACAGGTTTGTTTGATAGTGAAATGAAAGCCGAGATAATTATCTCGGCTTTTTATTTTTTGGTAGATTTGGGGATGTTAGACATTAGATACAAGACTTGAGGATAAAGGACTTTAGGACTGGAAGACTTACTAGATTTTGAGATAAAGGACTGTAGGACTAGAGGACTAGAGGAGGTTGGATTTTACTGTGTTCTTTAAACCGTGTTCTGTATGCCACAGACCACGGTTTCAAAGTCTTTTGTCTAATGTCAATAATCCAAACTCCTCCATTCCTAAAGTCCTTTATCCTTAAGTCTAAAATCTAACGTCTACAATCCAACCTCCTCTAGTCCTAAAGTCCTTTATCCTTAAGTCTAAAATCTAACGTTTACAATCCAACCTCCTCCAGTCCTAAAGTCCTCTATCCTCAAGTCCCACATCCTCCTCCCCTCAATTTTGTTTTATGCGTTGCAAAATGTAAGTTTGGGTAAACTAAAATCCATACTTCATCCATGAAACGCTATTTTTTACTTACCATACTCAGTCTCACTCTTTTGTCTGCCTTCTCGCAAAATGTTTTAGTAGAAAAAACACGTGAATTTCGTAAAGCGAATGAACATCGTCTTTTGAATGAATTCATGGGACTGCTGTCTATTCCTAATGTAGTGTATGATACCGTCGGCATTCAGAAGACTGCTAACTATATCGTAAAAATGATGGAGGAAAGGGGTATCAAAGCTCAAAAGTTAGATGCCAAAACCAAAGGTGTTCCTCCTGCTATTTTTGGCGAAGTAATTGTGCCCAATGCTACAAAAACATTGGTGTTCTATGCTCATTACGACGGTCAGCCAGTAAACCCAAACCAATGGGCAGAAGGTATAAAGCCTTTTGAAGCGGTTTTCTTAAATGGTTCTTTAGAAAAGGGCGGAACAATTATTCCTACGCCTAAGGCCACAGAAAGTATCAATCCCGAATGGCGAATTTATGGTCGCAGTGCTTCTGATGACAAAGCAGGAGTTTTTACTATTCTGTCAGCTTATCAGGCTATGACAAAAATGGGTATTAGTCCGAAAGTTAATTTGAAATTCTTTTTTGAAGGGGAAGAAGAAGCGGGTTCTACACACTTGGAAGAAATTTTAGATAGGCATAAAGATAAACTCAAAGCTGACCTTTGGGTCATTTGTGATGGGCCAGTACATCAATCTGGACGCAAACAGGTTGTGTTTGGTGTACGCGGAGATGTAAATATGGAAATAAAGGTATATGCCTCAAAACGACCACTCCATAGTGGGCATTATGGCAACTGGGCTCCTAACCCTGCGAATTTATTAGTTAATCTATTGGCATCTATGAAAGATGAAAAAGGTAAAGTATTAATCAAAGATTTTTATGATGATGTTACACCTTTAACAGCCTTAGAAAAACAAGCTTTAGCTAATATTCCTCCTCCCGACGAACAAATGAAAAATGAATTAGGTTTTGTTCGTGCCGAAGGTGATGGTAAATCATTAGCAGAATTAATTAGTTTGCCTTCTTTAAATATCAATGGCATAGCGAGTGCCAATGTAGGCAAAATGGTTGCCAATATTATTCCTACCTCGGCTACAGCGGCTTTAGACTTACGCTTAGTGCTAGGAAATGATGCTCAACGACAGGTACAAAAAGTAATTAATCATATCAAAGCTCAAGGCTATTATGTCACGACCAACGAAAGTATTACAGACGAAGAGCGATTAAAATATCCCCTCATTGCCCGTGTGCAAGCCAAAGATGGATACAATGCTCAACGGACTAAAATGGATTTGCCAATCGCTCAACTTATCATTAAAGCTGTGCAGAGTACTTCTAAAGAGGACATCGTGTTGATGCCAAGCTCAGGTGGAAGTTTGCCTTTGTATTTATTTGGCAAATATTTGTCAACTACTACCATTACTGTCCCTATTGCCAATCATGATAATAATCAGCATGCTGAAAATGAAAACATCAGAATACAAAACCTTTGGAACGGACTTGAAACGTATGTAGCATTGATGAATATTCAATAAATTGAACAGTATAATTATAGTGAATATCAGTTTTTTGAAATTATAATCCATAACTATTACTTATCTTTAACCATCTAAATAAACCCTTTTAATAATGAAAAAACGTCACCAAGTGCTGTTAGTACTTGCCATTTTATCTGTCATAACTTTTCTAGACCGTATTGCATTTTCTACCGCAGGAGAACGTATCACAAAAGAACTAGGACTTTCGCCCGTACAATGGGGTTGGATTTTAGGCTCATTTACTTTAGCTTATGCCCTTTTTGAAGTTCCAACAGGTTTATTGGGTGATAAAATCGGGGCAAAATCGGTTTTGATTAGAGTAGTGTTATGGTGGTCGTTTTTTACAGTATTAACGGGTTTCTCTACGGGCTTTGTCATGCTCCTTGGTATTAGGTTTTTGTTTGGCATTGGCGAAGCGGGTGCATATCCTAATATTGCTATTGCCTTGGCAAAATGGTTTCCTGCTAACGAACGTGGACAAGCCCAAGCCATCATTTGGGGTGCTTCGCGTTTAGGGGCGGGTTTAACACCGCTAGTGGTAATTCCGATTCAACAGCGGTATGGTTGGGAGGCATCTTTCTATGTATTAGGCTTTGTAGGCGTAATTTGGGTGATTTTCTGGTACTTTTGGCACAAAGAAGACCCTACGCAGGCAAAAGATATTTCAAAGAGTGAGTTAGATGAAATCTTAGCGAAGCGTCAATTAGATAATCATGCAGATAAAGTACCTTTTAGGAAATTTCTGAAAAGTAAAAACTTATGGTTTCTGATGGGAATGTACGCTTGCTATGCAACAGGCATTTATTTCTTTCAAACATGGTTGCCTAAATACTTGCAACAAGGTAGAGGGGTCAGCGAAGACCAACTAAAATATATCAGTTCTATCGCTTTTTTATTAGCAGCCTTTGGTTGTTTTATGGGTGGCTTTATTAGCGATATTTTAGTAAAGAAGTATGGTAAGAAATGGGG
This sequence comes from Arcicella sp. GW458-12-2-14-TSB2, assembly GCF_059423785.1. Lineage (NCBI taxonomy): Bacteria > Pseudomonadati > Bacteroidota > Cytophagia > Cytophagales > Flectobacillaceae > Arcicella > Arcicella sp. GW458-12-2-14-TSB2. Next base: position 12,588 of record NZ_JBWKYN010000070.1, read on the forward strand.
ACGAAGAATTGTTCCGATGATTGGTATGGGTATTTCAGGTATATTTTTAATTATCTCGGCCCTTACTGTCAACAATACTGTGGCTATTGTCTTGCTTTCCTTGGGCATGGCTTTTATGGATGTTACTGCGCCAGTAGCTTGGGCGGTTTCAATGGATATTGGAGGAAAAAGAAGTGGGTCAATTTCTGGAGCCATGAATTCAGCAGGATTATTAGTTGCTTATTTAAACACCGTAAGTTTTGGATATCTAGTGACTAATTTTGGGTACAATTTCCCTGTGTTGTTACTTGGTATCATCGTAATTATTGGTGCATTTTTATGGTTAAAAATTAATGCCGAAGAAACTATAGAGTATAGATTATGATTATACTTTTGTAGTAGAAATCTGTGGAGGATATTTTACCCGCTGATTTCAGAGATTTGAAACCGCTGATTTAAAGTTTCGATAAATTAAATTCTCCATCATCTGCGTAAGTTTTCAGCGTAAATCTGCGGAAGATATTTTACTAGCTGATTTCACAGATTTGAAATCGCTGATTTAAAGTTGTGATAAATTAAAAATCTCCGTCATCTGCGTAAGTTTTCAGCGTAAATCTGCGGGTAAAAAAAAATAGACAAAAAGCTCAACGCTTAAAAAATACTACTATGGAAAACGAACAACATCAAGACGATAAGCTCGACCGTATCATTGAGGCTAGAATGAAATTGAAAGCTCGTTTTGAAGAAAAAATGAAAGCGACGCCTTCAATGGCTGATTCAAAACCTCAAGGAAAGGGGCCTATCAATAGGCACGGTATGCCAACTACTCCAGTGGGACAAACCCTAACTGTTAAATGGCCTGTATTAGACTTGGGGTATCAACCAAAAATCCCTTTAGACAAATGGCGATTGATTATTGATGGCGAAGTAGAAAAGCCATTGATATTAACATGGGATGATTTTATGGCTTTGCCACAAACGGAGGATGTATCAGATTTTCACTGTGTAACTACTTGGTCTAAACTAGATATGGTATGGCAAGGCGTACGTTTGTTAGATTTAGCGGCCTTAGTACAACCCAAAGAAACTGCTACGCACATAATGTGTTATGGCTATGACACTTATACAACGAATGTGTCATTAGAAGAAGCCCTAAAGCCAGATGTATTGTTGGTGCATACCGTAGACGGTCAACCTTTGGCTGTAGAACACGGCGGACCATTACGGATGATTACGCCACAATTATATGCTTGGAAAGGCTCTAAGTGGATTAAAAGAATAGAATTTATGCCTAAAAACAAGCTAGGTTTTTGGGAAGAAAGAGGCTATTCAAATACAGCTTATCCTTGGAGGAATGATAGATACAGTTAGTGAGGATTTAGTTGTGAATGAGTGAGTTGTGAGTTAGTGATTAAAAAAATAAAATAATTTTGGGATAATTGATTTACGACGAAGCTCCTTTTAAATTGTTCAATCACTAGCTTACAATTAAAAAACCTAACTCACAATTCACTAACTCACAACTAAAAACTCACTAAATCACAACTCACTCACTCACTCAATCACAACTATTTCACCCACCTCTGTGCCACAGCCACGGCGTATTCAACAAAAGATTTTACAGTAAATTCATATATTTTATTACCTGTTGATTCTGAATGCTCATCTAAATTTGATGATGTTTCATGCGACTCATAGATTCTTGGCGAAACCACTGAATATTGATGCGTGAAATTGATAATTTTATTAATCACGGTTGTCAATTCTAAACAAGGAATTTTTCCGCCACGTCCGTTCGAAACCCCTGCCAAAGCAAATACTTTGTTATCAAAAAGATGCACAAAATCCTTTGAACCTAATTGGTGTAGCGCATTTAATAAATCTCCGTTCACCGTCCAATTATACTCTGGACTTACAAAAAAAACTAAATCGGCTTTTGCCCAAGCACCAATCAATTCGCTTTGAAAAGGAGTTAATTCATCTTTATTAATTACTCCTCTTCCTACTGAAGGAATATCAAAATGATGAAAATCTACCACCGTGGTTGACTCAAAACCTTCTGCATAGAGTACTTTTTGGAGGTATTTAGAAAAGCGTAATGAGTTGCTGTTTTTTCTGGGCGATGTGGCAATAATAGCAATATTCATAATGTATGTTTTAGGGAAATGGGTATTAATTAAGCCGTAAATTACAAAAAATGTTTAATCTATAGAGTTAACCGATATCGCTATAAAAATAGTTCACAGGTATTTCATGATAGACTTAAGTCAAGAAAAGATATATTTGTTGCGAAACTCTTCAAAAACATTGTAAATTTTACTTATCTCATCCAAAATCATGCAAAAATCAACTAGAAGACAATTTTTAGAAAACTCAACAGTAGCTTTAGCTACAGGAACTATTATGACAGGTATTGCTACCACAGATTCAGAAGCCGCTGCACCAGTAGCTGGCAAACTTTCGTTTATTCATCATGTATTTTTCTGGTTGAAAGACCCTTCTAATAAAAAAGACCATGACCAATTATTAGCAGCCTTGAAAGCTTTAGGAAAAATCGAAGTAATCAAATCTGCACATATTGGACTTCCTTCTATCAATGATTTTGACAAGCCCGTAACTGACGCTTCTTATTCTTTTTCAGTAATGTTGATTTTTGCTAGTAAAGAAGATGAAGAAAAGTATTTGGTACATCCATTACATAAAAAATTCGGAGCAGATAATCATTACCTATGGTCTAAAGTAGTAGTTTATGACTCAGCAGATATATATGTTCAGTAGTGAATAGACTCTTTTGAAGCTTAATCGGCAATATAAGTAAAGACTCTAGTATTTTATTAATATATTTTTGACGAAACAATTAAAAAGTATTAGTTTTAAAGTAAAATTATCCTTTTTAATTATCGAAGCTGTTTAAACTTTCCGTTTCGGGTTAAACTAAGTCTTTTAGAATAGCTTGTTCCAAAATTTACTCAACGTAGCGATGCTATGCTTCGCAAATTTTGAAAAAATCAATTCAAAAATACAATACTTTCACCTCAGAATCCGAAAGTTTAAACCGCTTCATTCAAAAAATAACCCTTAAACAAGTTTTCAATGACCACACAATCCAATCAAAAGTCCCATCTTTATACTTTAATGACAGTATGGTTCTTTTGGAGTTTCGTTGCTGCCTCAAACGGTATTTTAATTCCTTTATTCAAGGAAAAATTTGGTTTAGAACAATGGCAAGCACAATTGGTTGATTTTGCATTTTATATCGCTTATACGGTTGGTTCTATTTTATACTTTATCGTTTCAAGTGCCATAAAAAGTGATATCTTAAACAAAATCGGCTACAAAAATGGGATTGTGTACGGTTTAATTATATCGGCGTTAGGTACTTTGCTATTTTATCCAGCAGCCGAAATGAAATCTTTTCCTTTATTATTGTCAGCATTGTTTATTGTAGGTTTAGGGTTCTCGCTTCAACAAACGGCTACACAGCCATTTATGATTGCCCTCGGACCACCAGAAACGGGTTCACACAGAATTAACTTAGGTGGTGCTGTAAACAATTTAGGAGGGACTATTGGCCCAGTTATCATCAGCTTCGCCATATTTGGTTCAATTGCGGCCGATGCTGCTAAAAATGCAACCATCGAATCTGTGAAATTACCTTATTTGATTCTAGGAGCACTTTTTGTATTAATGGCTATTTTCTTCAAAGTTTCTAAACTACCAAGAATAACAAACGACGAAGAAGTAGAAATCGGAACAGGTGTATTGAAATACCCACAATTATTAATGGGTATGTTTGCTATCTTCATGTACGTGGGGGTTGAAGTAACCATCGGTAGTAATTTAGGTGAATACTTAAAAGTAACTCAAGGCTTAGATTCTTCTCAGATTTCACACTACGTTTCGATGTTCTGGGGAAGTATGATGATTGGTCGTTGGACGGCCTCAATCAGCAATTTTGACGTTACTCCGACTACTAAAAAACTATTGACTATCATTGTGCCATTCGTAGCTTTTGCCATTGTTTTAGGTGTAAATACATTGCACGGAAGCAATATGAGCGATTTGTACGCTTATGGTATTTGCGTATTGATTATGATTGCGGCGTTCTTCTACTGCGATGAAAAGCCTGTAAGAACACTCTTAGTTTTCTCTGGAATGGGTGCTTTAGCCATGATTATCGGTTTAGTATCTAGCGGAACTGTTACTTTATTTGCTTTCATTAGTGGAGGTTTGTTCTGCTCGGTTTTATGGCCATGTATTTTCTCGTTGGGTACAGCAGGGTTAGGAAAATATACCAACCAAGGTTCCGCATACATGATTATGATGATTTGTGGTGGCGCCGTAGTACCAGTACTACAAGGTATCGTGGCTGATACAATCGGTATTCAACAATCGTATTTTGTACCAATTATTTGTTTCTCTTACTTAGTATTTTTTGGAATAAGAGTACAAAGTGTATTGAGAAGACAAGGAATTGATTTTGATAATGCTGTTGTTTCAGGCGGTAAAGGTCATTAATAATTAATGGAATTACATTTTCAAAAATTTGGAAACGGACAAAAAATCCTGCTCGCCTTTCATGGAATTGGGCAGGATTTTTTGTGTTTCCAACAATTTGGCGAAACCTTCGCTAATACCTACACTACCTATGCTTTTGACCTCCCTTTTCATGGAAAAAGCCTCAATAACCATCCCATAAATGGCATTATTACCAAAAACATTTGGAAAGATTTTTTGAACAGTTTTCTACAACAAAATAAGATCGATTCTTTTTCAATAGTAGGCTTTAGTATGGGTGGTAGATTTGCCTTGGCTACACTAGAAGCTTTTCCCGAAAAAGTTGAAAACCTAATACTAATTGCGCCAGATGGCATTTCTGAGCATCCAATTTATGCCTTTGCCACACATTTTAATCTGACGAGGAGGTTATTCAAATACGTTATTTTTAAAGAAGATAAGCTATTGGTATTAACCAAGTTTTTTGCCAAAATGCGGATTGTCCCCGAAAGTTCTATACGCTTTGCCCATAGAATGCTTGATACTCCTCGCAAAAAAAAGCAAGTTTTTGAATCATGGACTGGTTTTAGGCATTTAAAGTTTGATATGAGCAAACTATCAGCAGTAATTAATTCACGAAATATTAAAGTAAGTATTTTCACAGGAAAATACGATACTATTCTACCGACTAAACAAGTATTGCCTCTCTCACAAAAATTACCAAATGCTCAGATGATAACACTTGAAGCTGGACATACAAAAATGCTTGAAAAAGTAGTAGAATACCTACAAATGAATGATAAAATAATATAAAGTGACATCTATCCGACTATATTAAAACAATTATCCTTCCAATTTCGTATATCATTTGTATTATCATGTATAATGCGTAGCTTTCATTATCAACAAACGGTTAATACCATAATCATTTATGAGTTTTATCAATGCTATAGGTACGGCTGTTCCTGAAAACTGTTTTCCACAGATTCAAATTGCGGAATTCATGGCTTCTGCACTTCAAATGAATGAATACGACCAACGAAGACTAAAAGCGCTGTATCGTTCTACCAAAATCAATCAACGATATTCTGTATTAACAGATTATGGTAAAACTATTGATGAGTACGAATTTTACCCAAATACATTAGATTTAGAACCATTCCCAAGTATTTCTCAAAGAATGCTTGCCTATAAAAAATATGCATTGCCTCTTTGCCTAAAAGCGATTGATAACTTAGGCACTTTTCCAGACATCACGCACATCATTACCGTAAGTTGCACAGGAATGTATGCTCCTGGACTTGATATTGAAATTATTGCATCTTTAAAGTTAAACACTACTATTCAGCGAACCGCTATTAATTTCATGGGCTGTTACGGGGCATTTAATGGCTTAAAAATGGCCGATGTTATCTGTAAAGCTAATCCAACAGCGAAGGTATTGGTTATTTGTGTGGAGTTATGCACACTTCATTTCCAGAAAAAAATGGATGAGGATTTTCTCTTATCCAATGCATTATTTGCAGATGGAGCTGCGGCTGTTTTAGTAACAGGAACGCCTTCAGCGACGGGGCAATCATTGGCATTAAAATCGTTTTTTTGTGATTTGTACCTTGAAGGAAAACAAGATATGGCTTGGCAAGTAGCCGACTTTGGCTTTGAAATGACGCTCACTTCATACATTCCGAAATTGGTAAAATCAGGCATTAAGGCACTAACAGATAAATTATTAGAAAACTGTGGGTTGATTACAGAGGATATTTCATTATATGCTATGCATCCTGGGGGAAAAGCTATCTTAGAAGCCATTGAAACGGCGCTAAGTATTAGTGTGGAGGACAATCGGTATGCCTATCAGATTCTGAGGGATTACGGAAATATGTCGTCGGCAACAGTACTTTTTGTATTGAAGGCAATCATCGAAGATGTAGCAAATGTTCGCAAAAACCAACATATTCTAAGCTGTGCTTTTGGGCCAGGACTGACGTTAGAATCGATGATTCTGGAAACCGTTTAGCGTTTCTCTAAAAACCATACTTCAACGAGAACATAATTCCGCTACTGTATAAATTAACCTTTCCTCGCCCTACTTCTTTCAAAGGTGCTTTCAAATAAGGTTCTGCTTGGATAGAAAGATGGTTATTGATTCGTTTCTCAAACCCAAATGAAATATTCAAGCTACTCATAAAATAATCATTATCTCTTTTCCAAGATACATATCTAGGGAAATTAGGTGGCACTGTAGCTGTTTCGGGATAATAATATTCATATCCTTCTGTCAACATCAAATAAGAAGATGCACCTGCACTTACAAACCAAGTATCTTTAGCTTTCTGTAAAACATTGTAACGGACATTAAAAGGTATATCCAAAATTTGACAATCGCCCTCAACACTTGTAGGCAAAACAGGGCGGGTAGCCCAGTTTTTTGCCCACGCATGATAGTTTTCGATACCCGTACTGTATTTTTTTGAACTATAAACTGCTCCTGTTTGAATAACGATACGCTTCGTGATATTATACTCGAATAAAATCCCTGCCGATTTGCCAAGTGCAAAACCTGCTAAGCTTTCTACTCCATTTGCATCTGGTGCAATAGATAATCTAACCCCAAAACGTGAAAATTTATTAGATTTAACAAGTGGACTAACACGAGGTTCACTGCTACTCTCTTCAAATTCTGGCAAAGTGATTTCTAACGCTGATTTCAGTGGCTTTAAGGGCTTGCCAGTAAGTAATGACAAGCTTTCAGATGTTTGTAATGAATTATCTCTTGTCACATTTCCTTGGGTGAATGATACTCCCTCTCCTATCTCTTTTTGCCCAATAACATCTATACTTTTTTGTCTATCACTCTTTATTTCTGCCTGACGAATATTCGATACCTCCTGAACTCGACTAGTATAATTAAAATTAGTAAATGATTTAGAGGTTACTTTATTTTTTGCTAAGCTTGGGATAGACTTAAATATTTTTAACGACTTTGAATTGACTTTTTCATTGCGTTTTGAAACAGCATCAACCTTATTTTCTATTACTGTGCCTTTATCAACACCTTCAACTTTAGGTTGTACGGTTATTTTTTTATCATCAGGTATTGAAACAGTATTAGAATTAGTAATATTTTCACTTAGTTCTTCTCCCTTTGTAGTGCTTTGTTTAGATGTTTTTGATACCTCTTTTTGACTTTCTAATTGACTTTTGTTTAGTTTGGTTTCCGTTGTTAGTTTATCTGTGAGGTTATTTTTAGTAAAATAATAGATCGTAATCCCACCCACAAAACATAGCAAAAACAACAATAATAACCATCTTTCGTATTTATAACGACTTTCTGGTATTATTGCAGACTGCGGCGCAAGCTTATTTTTAAGTTTATCCAGAGACGACTGGTCAAACGGGATTTCTACCTTATCAGAGGCTTCTCTGAAAAGGTCATCCAGTTCATCATCGGACATATCCCACCACTTATCTGACATCTTTTTAGTAAGATTCTTTGTTGAATCTTTATTTTATTCTTTTGTTATTTTTAAAAACGTTTACTTAACATTTCCCTCAAATTAACCCGCGCACGAGCTAAGTTTGACTTTGAAGCACTCACTGAAACACCTAGCATCTTTGCTATTTCTTCGTGCGAATAACCATCTATGGCAAACAAACTAAAAACAGTTCGATAAGTTGGAGACAGCCTTTGCACAAACGATAATAGTTCTTCATAAGCAAGATTAGCTGATGCATCATCACTCCTATCACTCAAATTTTCTGCATATTCTATATCATCATGGTCGTAATATTTATGGTTTTGCCTGTAATAATCTAGTGCAGTATTAACCATAATTCTTCTGAACCAATTCTTAAACGATTTATTCAAATCAACCTTATCGGCATTGTTAAATACTTTTATAAACCCATCATTAACAATCTCCACAGCCTCATCCCGCGTTCTGGTATAACGCAAGCAGACACTCATACCGTAGCCATAAAACTGCTTGTATAGCAATTCTTGACTCTTAGAATCGCCGTTACGGCATCCTTCGAGTATGATTTGGAGGCTATTATTCTTATCTGTAATAATGGGCATTTTGAATACGTTTCATTACCATTACGGTTTTTATCACAAAAGGTTGCGTAATAATATAGACAATATATGTTTTTTTTTATTCTTTTCTTATTCAACAATTAAGATAACTATCCCAAACCAATAATTCATGATTTTCAAAGTTTTTAATTAACTTTGTTTGATTATACCCCCTTAAACACATGACTATCCATAAAGAAAGTAAAGGTACTATTTTAGTTACAATCATTTTTTTACTCATTTTAAATAGTGCAGTTGCTTATTTTTTCGTTGAAAATAAAATATTAAGCAATGCTGTATACGCTTTTAGTGTAGTTTTTGCATTAATAATTTTACAATTTTTTCGTGTACCTGTTCGTACAACAGAAAAAAATTCAAAACACGTCATTGCTCCAGCCGATGGAAAGGTAGTGGTAATTGAAGAAGTGGTTGAAACTGAATATTTCAAAGAACCACGCCGACAAGTTTCTATTTTTATGTCGCCTATCAATGTTCATATCAATTTCAATCCAATTTCTGGTATTGTTTCTTATTTCAAATACCATCCTGGGAAATATTTGGTAGCTTGGCATCCAAAATCAAGTACTGATAATGAAAGGACAACCGTTGTGGTAAAACACGATAACGGCACGGAGGTTTTGTTCCGTCAAATTGCAGGAGCATTAGCCCGTAGAATTTGTTGGTATGTAAAAGAAGGACAGGCTGTAGAACAAGGAAAAGAATTTGGCTTTATCAAGTTTGGCTCAAGAATAGACATTTATCTTCCTTTAGATGCTAAAATTTTAGTGAACTTAGAAGACAGACCAATAGGCGGTGAAACAGTGATTGCTGAATTAGCCTAATATTTTTCTAAACAATATATATCCAGAAGGGTAAATTAAAAATTTCAAGTATTTTTAATTTACCCTTTTTGTGTTTAAAACCATTTTTATACTTCAATCTCAAGAAATGTTCAATCGTTTATTAGTTATTATTGTAGTTTGTTTACTTTGGAACTGTTCTAGTTCAAATAAAAAGGAGACTTATGTTCCTCCTGTCCCTTCTAATAAAACTGGGAAAGAATTAGCCCAGACCTACTGTAGCAGTTGCCATCAACTACCCTCCCCTGATTTATTAGATAAGACTACTTGGGAAAGAAGCGTGTTGCCTAAAATGTCGTATAGATTAGGGTTAGAGCCTGATATTTTTAAAGTGTACAACGGAATGTCTCCCGAGGAATTACCAATTCTTGCTGCTGCCAATGTATTTCCCGAAAAGCCTGTAATTGCCCCAGAAGATTGGGCTAAAATCATAAAATATTATGTTGACAATGCTCCAGAGAAACCCCTTCCACAAGCCCCAAAAGAAAAAGTTTCTGTGGGCTTAAGCAACTTTAAGGTGGTAGAAATACAAGGAATTCCCAACAAAATACCTTATGTAACTTTTGTTAAATTTAATCCTGCTCAAAAAAATATTTATATAAGCTGGCGCGGATTACAAAGTTTTCTGAAAATTTATGATTTAGGATTTACACAAACAGATTCGTTGAGTGTTCCTAGTCCTGTTTCAGATATAGATTTTTCTACAAAAAATAAGAGAGTATTAACCATGGGCTTGATGGACCCTAATAATTTCAGCAAAGGTAGTTTGTTCGAAATCAATGCTCAGAAACAACAAAAGCCTATTATAGAATCATTACAGAGACCTGTACAGGCTACTTTTGGCGATTTAAATCAGGATGGACAAGAGGATTTTATCCTTTGCAATTTTGGCAACGAAATCGGGAAATTAGCTTGGTATGATGGTAAAAATAAGCAAGAACACCTTTTAAAGGCACTACCAGGGGCAAGAAATACATTCATCAAAGATATGAATGGCGATAACCTGCCCGACATTGTGGCATTGATGACGCAAGCCCGAGAAGGTATTTTTATCTTTTACAACAAAGGCAATGGGAATTTTGAAGAAACACAAGTCCTCTCTTTCCCTGCTGTATATGGTTCTAGTTACATGGAATTAGCAGACTTCAACAAGGATGGCTTCATGGATATTTTGTATACCAATGGAGATAATGCTGATTTTTCCATTACGCTCAAAAGTTATCATGGCATCAGAATTTTTATGAATGACGGCAAAAATAATTTCAAACAAACTTATTTCTACCCGATGTTTGGTGCATCCAAAGCGATGGCGGCCGATTTTGATTTGGATGGAGATTTAGACATCGCTGCGATTTCATTCTTTACTGACCCCACACAAAAGCCTCATGAGGATTTCTTGTTATTAGATAATCAAGGGAATAATCAGTTTAAGGTGGCTACGTTCCCTGAGGCTACTCATGGGAAATGGATGGTAATGGATGTAGGAGATATGGATCAAGACGGCGATGCTGACATTATATTAGGTTCGTTTTTACGAAGAGGTATGCCTGATGTTGAACAGTTAAACATGGGTAGAAAATTGCCTCCTTCTGCAATTATTTTAGAAAATAGAAAGAGAACAGCAAAGGCCGTTCTCTAATATACTTTTTATCTTGTTCATGAAGTCGAATATGTTTTCCTCTTCATGAACAAGATTGATGATTTATAATCTTACACCATTTCTTCTATTAGCTTAATGATTTGCGATAATCCTTCTGCGTCTGCTTCAGAAAAATCGTCTAATTCATCTGAATCTACATCAAGGACAAGGAAAACATCTCCGTTTTTATTGATGGCTGGTAACACAATTTCAGATTTTGATGCCGACGAACAAGCAATATGTCCAGGGAAAGCCTCTACGTCTGGCACGATAACAACTTCTTTGGTAGTATAGGCATGCCCACAAACACCTTTATTAAAATTGATGCGTGTACAGGCAATAGGGCCTTGGAAAGGTCCTAATACTAATTGATTATCTTTCTTTAGATAAAACCCTACCCAAAAGAAATTGAAAGCTTCTTTTAAGGCTGCAGATATATTAGCAAGATTTGCCGTTAAATCGTTTTCTCCTGAAACAAGCGATTTGATTTGTGGCAAAAGACTTTCATAAATTTCTTTACGATTAGTCGTTGATGGAATATACAAACTTTCTGACATGCGTATTAAGCGGTAATAGGTTGGAAGTAACGTTTCATCCAGCTTTGTGCTGCACTTACTTGCCAATTGTTTTTAAATTCGCCGATATTAGCCACTAAATTATTAAAGATTAAGGTATCAGGATGAATGATTCCTTCGGCTACAAGGGTTTTAATTTTCAACATCTCTACAGTATGAATAGCATCTTGATGAATAAAAGCGATAGAACGATCAAAGAAATTAATGTTCATTTCAGCACTAAGCTCTTTCAACCACCGTGTAGAAGCATCAATAGAACAGCCAGACGCTTGATTCTGGGCTTCGTCTACTGCTACTACAATAAAACGGTTGTGTAATATTTTTACCGAACCTACTAAAGGAACGCCATGTGCTGCCCACTGATTTACCTGTGCTTCAAGGGTCTCTAGCACATAAATAAATTCAGTATCGCTTAAATTTTTATCAGTCTGATATACCCAAACACGGGCATAATCGGGCATTTTTTCAAAAGGAATAAACATATTTTTTCTGTTTTCTTTTTCACTAAAGAGATAATGATTTTTAAGCAAAATCAGTTCCTAAAAATTAACGGCTTTAACCTGTAACTCCAAGAGTTTACAAATTAAAGCCGTTGACGTATATAGCTAATGAGTTGAAAGTTTATGAGTCAAAGGGATTTTATAAACTTCATCCTCCTTTCTTTACTGGTGTTCGTCTCTTAGTAAATCATTCACTGTTTTCACAGGATTGAATGTAATTAAAGGTACTTCAACAAAAATGGTATTCCAGTCAGCCATTGCTCCATTCCAAAGTCCTGGTAATTCTTGTGCTTTCAAGTCTTTACCATCTTTAGATTTTTGGGTAACAAAACCTGTTTTAGGGTCACGGAATTTTAGTAAATCAAATTTTTCCCCCTTGCTATTTTTCAACGCACAAATTAAATCTACAGGGTTGAAGTGTGTTGAATTATTAAAAATTTCTTTTTGTTTTTCATCCTCTAAATCAACCTGAGCCGATTCAACAATTTGTAAAGAAGTAGTTCTGTCAGCATTCTTACACCAGAAAGGACCTCCCCCAGGCTCACCAGTATTTTTCACAACCCCACAAACACGAAGCGGACGATTAAGCTTTTTAAGGAAATAAGCTATTTTGTCGTTATGAGGTAAATCTGTAAAATTCGATGGCTGTAATACACACAATTCTTTTTCAAAAAATTCAGTCAATTCTATAATCAATGGTTGCGAAGCAAACTGAGTTAATTGATGCTGATAGTCGAATATTTTATCTTGATAATACACCAATACCCCTGCCAAAGCCTTTTTGTAGTCATAAGTAGTTTGTTTGATACGGTCTGGTACCACATTATCAATATTTTTAATAAAGACGATGTTGGCATCAATATCATTCAAATTAGCTAACAATGCCCCGTGACCTGCTGGACGAAACAATAATGACCCATCTTTTTCACGAAAAGGTGTGTTGTCTAGGTTTACCGCAATGGTATCTGTCGAACGACGCTGCTCAGAAAAAGTAATTTCGTAGCTCACTCCAAAAGTAGCTTCATAAGTAGGCACTACCTTATCCAATAACATCTTAAAGCGAGTTAAGTGTTCAGGCGAAACCGTAAAATGTAGCTTTACAATGCCATCGGTGTTAGCATAATTTGCTCCTTCTACCAAGTGTTCTTCAATGGCTGTTCTATTGCCTGTTTCATATTTATGAAACTTTAAAAGTCCTTTTGGTAAAGAGCCATATTCCAATCCTTTGCTTGTTAAATAATAGTCGGCAATGATTTTTTCGTCGGCATTTTCAGGGAGAACTTTCTGCAAATCGTCATAAAATGCAAACTCAGGTAATCTTTCGAAGAACTGATTCGTTGATTTATCTGATTTTCCTTCTTCCAAAAAGGCAAATAAAGACTTAAACATCCTTGAGGCCGCACCCGATGCAGGAACAAATTTTAATGGCGTAATGCTTTTCACTTTACTTTCATAAAGGCTTACATATTCGGCCAATTTCTCGTCAGAAAGCTGTATAACACCATTTTCAGGAGTAGCGGCCTTTTGAAGCTGCATGAATGGGAATCCATCTTTGAAATCCTGAATTTGCTGTTCAACAGTTTCTAAGTTAATGCCTAATTCTTGAATTTGATTGAGGTCGTTTTGAGTAAACATAGTAATTTGGTTTGCGGTAATCAATATATGCAGTAATAACTTATTATCTTTCTTACAAATATATAAGTAAAAAATTATACCAGCCTGTTAGGTATTATTTTTTATAAATAATGCCATTTTTCATCACAAATATCACATTTTTGATATGAGAGATGCTCTTTTCTGGCTCTCCTTCAACGGCTATTATATCTGCAAAATAGCCATTTTTTATTCTTCCTAGCTCTTTTAGTTTAAATACTTCTGCATTAATAGCGGTGGCCGATTGTAAAACATCCATAGGTTTCATCCCATATTCTACCATCAATTCCATTTCGCGGGCATTTTCGCCATGCGGGAACACACCGACATCTCCACCCATACAGATTTTCACGCCTGAATTTAAAGCTAGTTTAAAACTCTTGCGTTTTTCCTGAATACGTGTTGGCTCAGGTTCTTGTCCTTTTTTCCAGCCTTTGTATTGGGTAGTAGCATCACCAGCGGCCAAAGTCGGGCAAAAACATACCCCCTTTTCTTTCATTAAGGCAAATACTTCCGCATTTCCGCCGTCGCCATGTTCTATTGTTTTGATACCCGCCATAATTGCCCTCCGCATTCCTTCGGCCGTAGAAGCATGAGCCACAACATCCCTCCCCGAACTCTTGGCAATATCAACGACTAATTTTAATTCTGACTCCAAAAAAGTAGGCTGAGCATCTTTAAAAAGTCCCCAACGATAATCAGCATATACTTTTATGACATCTGCTCCTTTGCCGATTTGGGTTCTCACGGCTTTGGATAAATTATCTATCCCATCGGCCTCCTCTGCTCCTTGTATTACATTTACATCCGACTGGAAGCCTTTTGGTCCATAACTACCTGTAACGACCAAAGCCCGCCCTGCTACTAACATCCGTGGGCCTGCGATAATCCCTTTTTCAATAGATTGCTTCAAACCTACATCATCATAGTCTGAGCCTTCTGTGCCTAAATCTCTAACAGTAGTAAAGCCAGCCATCAAAGTGTTTTTGGCATGAACGGTCGCCCTGACGATGCGTTCCGCACGAGATTCTTTCAGTACTTGGTCGTCCCAAGAGGTTTCGTTATACGGATGAAGTAACAGATGCGAATGTCCTTCAATCAGCCCCGGCAATAAAGTAGTATGAGGTAAATTGACAATTTCCGTATTTAACGGAACGTTTAGGTTTTCGCCCACAGCAATAATCTTATCTTTTTGAACCAATACTTGCCAGTTTTCATGAATCACCTCTCCATCAAAAACGCGTGAGGGTTTAAGCAAATAAGTATTTTGTTGTGCAAAAGATGGTAGGCAAAAGAATAAAAGGATTATTGAGTAAAGTAAATG
>NZ_JBWKYN010000071.1:0-27399 GCF_059423785.1 Arcicella sp. GW458-12-2-14-TSB2
CTTAAGTCCCTCGCTAGGGATGGATTTTTAGTATTAATTGATTAATCAATACCCTCCACGGAATTTATAAGTATCAGCTACTTTCTTAATCGCTACGATATAAGCCGCAATACGCATAGGTACTTTAAATTGTTGGGATGTCAAGAATACCTTATCGAAAGCATCTTTCATAATTCTATCTGAACGACGATTGATACGGTCGAGATTCCATTTATAACCCATACGGTTTTGAACCCATTCAAAATAAGATACCGTAACGCCTCCAGCATTCGCCAGAATATCTGGCACTACTAATATCCCTTTCTCATTAATAATGTCATCAGCTGAAGCAGACGTTGGGCCATTGGCTCCTTCAACAATCAATTTTGCTTGGATATAAGGTGCGTTTTCGATAGTGATAACATCTTCTTTAGCAGCAGGGACTAATACATCCACGTCTAAAGTCAATAACTCTTCATTCGAGATTCTTTCAGCCCCCGGGAAATTTGCTAATGTACCTTTGTTTAAGTCTCTGAATTTAATAGCCCCTTCAATATCAATACCGTTTTCGTTGTAATAAGCACCAGAAATATCAGAAATGGCTTTGATCATTACGCCACGTTCGTGTAATAAGCTAGCAGCATGAGAACCCACATTGCCAAAACCCTGAACGGCGGCAGTAGATTTATAAGGGTTGATTTTAAGTTTATCCATGCCAGCCAAAGCCGAAACCATTACCCCTCGACCAGTTGCTTCTGTACGACCTAACGAACCACCCAAAACCAAAGGCTTACCTGTTACAACGGCATTGACCGTCATTCCTTTTGCTTTAGAATATTCATCCATCAGCCAAGCCATTTCGCGAGGACCAGTGCCCATATCTGGTGCAGGGATGTCTCTGTCTGGACCAAACACATCTAACATCGATACCGTATAAGCACGCATTAGACGTTCCATCTCGCCAGCCGACATTTCACGAGGATTGCAGGCGATTCCACCCTTCGCTCCGCCATAAGGAATATCTACTACAGCACATTTCCATGTCATCCAAGCAGCTAATGCACGTACTTCATCAATATTTACAGCAGGGTCAAAACGAATTCCCCCTTTTGATGGACCAAGGATGTTAGAGTGTATCACTCGGTAGCCTTCAAATACCTTAATACTTCCATTATCCATTGTAATGGGTAATCCTACTGTTACCTGACGAGCAGGCACTTTAAGGATATAATACATTTCATCAGAAATTCCCAATAATTCAACCGCTTTGTCGAAGCGTTGCATCATGGATTCTAGTGGGTTTTCTTTGTCCTTGATAGGAGCGGGCTCTAAGTAAGTCATTGTTTTTATATATCCGACTGCCATTATTATAGGAGATTGAAATATTAGGAAAATACTATTTCTTGTTTTTCGCTAAATAAGTGGTAATCAGGCCTTGAGATTTGTTTTTGTTGATTATGCACAAACATAACACACTTGAAACGACAAAAACAAGTACTTTGTATGTAAGTATAAATACCTGATTTTTAATCAAAAAACATAAATTTGAGGTATTTTTGCTTTTTGCTTTTTAACTTTATGGAAGATAGATGCGTTTGCCAAATAATCGTTGGCTAATTCTAAAAATTAAGAAATTATAAAATTTTAGAAAAATTTAATTTATTCTTGAAATATTGCAAATTTTAAAATCAACAACTTATCTTTGCAAAAATTTTAAATGCTATTAATTTAATATTCAACCCAAACAGCCCTATTGAATATGAACACTATTGTAGAAGAAAAAACGCGATACTCTGAGGAAGAGCTAAAAGAATTTGAAGTGCTTATCACTAACAAATTGGAAGATGCACGTGGCGAGTTAAACTACATTCGTGAAGCATTACATAAACGTAATGATCCGGGAACAGATGTGACAGCAGGTAGCTCTAAGCCAATGGAAGATGGCGCTGATACTTCTGAAAAAGAAAGTATGAGCCAGTTAGCAGCACGTTTGCAAAAATTTGCTACTCAGTTAGAGAATGCTTTAATCCGTATCAAAAATGGCACTTATGGTGTATGCATCGATACTGGAAAATTGATTCCTAAAGAACGCCTAAGAGCTGTGCCTCATACACAACAGACAATTGAAGCGAAGTTGATGAAACAACGCTAATTATCTGAATGGCAATTTTATTGTTAATAATGATAGAGTTTTTCTGATAAAATCTCTATACACTATTTATTGTGCCCTTTTATTTGTTTCGCTCATTCAAAATTCAAAAATATTTTAATGGCTATAGCATAAATATTATAGCCTACTTTAATTGTGCATCATCATCAAACTAATCAATATGACAAACAACTTTCCTCTTTACATTCCTAGCAAAAAGCGGTTAACCGCTTTTTTGTTTTTTATGCTTATTCGTACTTGCTTCGGACAAGTACCTAATAGCTACTTTCTGCCACAGAATATTAGTTATGACCCTAAGATTCCTACCCCACAACAATATCTTGGGTATCAGGTAGGCGACTGGCACATTCAGCATGAGCAACTGATGGGCTATATGAAAAAAGTAGCTGAATTATCTGACAGGGTTGAGTTGAGTGAATATGGTCGTAGTTACGAAAACAGACAATTGTTATTATTGACGATTTCGTCTCCAAAAAACTTAGCAAATGTCGATAAAATTAAAGCAGACCATCATAAGTTAGTAGAACCCGATAAATCGTCGAGCTTAGATACTAAAAATATGCCTATCGTAGTGTGGATGGGCTATTCGGTACACGGAAACGAGGCCAGTGGTACAAATGCTTCAGTATTGGCATTATATTATTTAGCGGCGGCTCAGGGTGCTGAGATAGATTCTATCTTGAACGAATCGGTCATTTTACTAGACCCACGCATTAATCCAGATGGTGGCGAGCGTTTTTCAAGCTGGGTGAATGCCAACAAAAGCGTAAATATGGTCTCTGACCCAAACAGCAGAGAACTGAATGAAATGTGGCCAGGGGGGCGTTATAACCATTATTGGTTCGACCTTAACCGTGACTGGCTTTATACGCAACATCCAGAAAGTAAAGGCAGAATACAGAAATTTCATGAATGGAAACCAAATATCTTGACTGACCACCATGAGATGGGGCCTAATTCATCATTCTTCTTTCAACCCGGTATTCCAGCCAGAACGCATCCACTTACGCCAAAGAAAAACATCGATTTAACCGAGGTAATAGGTAAGTTTCATGCGGCAGCGTTAGATAAAATCGGGTCATTGTATTTTACGAAAGAAGGGTACGATGATTTTTACTATGGGAAAGGTTCTACTTTCCCAGACGTGCAGGGAAGTATCGGTATCTTGTTTGAACAAGCTAGTTCTCGTGGACATTTACAGGAAACTCAGAACGGCAATATGAGCTTTGCCTTTACGGTTAGAAACCAATTTGTTACTACGCTTTCTACTTTGCGTGCAGCCAAAGCGATGCGTCAGGATTTGTTAGATTATCAAAGAAGTTTCTATCAAGAAAAATCTACTTCGGCTACCAAAGCTTATGTTTTTGGCGGAGGTGCTGATAAAGTAAAGGTTTGGGAAATGATTAATATCCTTCGCCAACATGAAATAGATGTTTTCAATGTATCCAAAGATGAAACATTGGATGGAAAAACCTTTAAAAAAGGGGAGGCCTATATTGTGCCTTTAAGTCAACCACAATACCGTTTGGTTCAAGGTATTTTTGAAAAACGTACTACTTTTGAAGATTCTCTTTTCTATGATATTTCGGCGTGGTCTATGCCTCATTGTTTTAATGTGCCTTATTCAGAAGCCAAAATTGCTTTAGCTTTAGGGGATAAGTTAACGAAGAATGAATTTCCGAAAGGAAAAATCATTGGTAATACCACTTACGGGTATGTGTTTGAGTGGGATAGCTATTTTGCACCAAGAGCAGCCTATGAATTACAGAAGAAAGGCTACAAGCTAAAAGTAGCTACTGAACCTTTCACAGGAGTCTTTGAAGGTGGAACAAAAGCATTTAGCTATGGTACCGTAGAAATCACCGTTGGTTCAAATCAACAAGCTGATTTCGGGGCGTTGAAAACATTGTTACAAACACTGGCTGAAAGAGATGGTATTGACTTTTATGCTTTGCAAACAGGTTTAACACCATCAGGAATTGATTTAGGAAGTAGCTATTTCGCACCAATGCGCCAACCGAAGGTTTTAATGCTGACGGGAACGGGTGTAAATCCAAACGATGCGGGTGAGATTTGGCATTTATTAGATACTAGGGTAAACATTCCTCTATCGATGTCGGATATTACGCAAGTAAACCGCATGAGTTTAGAAAAGTACAATACGTTGATTCTTTCGAGTGGTGAATACAGTACTTTGAATGAAGAGAAAATAAAAACATGGGTTAGAGGAGGTGGTACTTTAATCGCTTTAACGGATGCGGTAGAATGGGCTTCGGCAAAAGGCTTGTCTCCTGTAAAAATTAAAAATATTCCTGCCGATACTGCTACTGCTAAACCTTATGCGTTGGCAGAACGCTATAAAGGTGCACAGCAAACAAGTGGTGCTATTTTCCAAGTGAAACTAGACCCAACGCACCCAATTGGCTATGGATATAAAGACCAAACGTTAA
This sequence comes from Arcicella sp. GW458-12-2-14-TSB2, assembly GCF_059423785.1. Taxonomy (NCBI): domain Bacteria; kingdom Pseudomonadati; phylum Bacteroidota; class Cytophagia; order Cytophagales; family Flectobacillaceae; genus Arcicella; species Arcicella sp. GW458-12-2-14-TSB2. The sequence continues at coordinate 4,600 of NZ_JBWKYN010000071.1, forward strand.
GTGTTTTCAGAGATAATAATATTTATTTAGAGAAAATTAAAGACCCATACAATGCGCCATTGATTTATACTAACGACCCTCTGGTAAGTGGTTATATCACTGAGCGTAACAAGAAGTTAATGAAGAATACACCATCGGTAGTAGCAACAGCTTATGGAGCAGGAAAGGTGATTGTGATGACGGATAATCCAAACTTCAGAGCATTTTGGTATGGTACTAACAAATTGTTTTTAAATGCTATTTTCTTTGGTTCAACAATACTTTCAGGCGTACGTGGAGGAGATGAGGATTAAGCTTTCGGCTATCGGATTTCAGCTTTCGAACTTATTTTAGCTTTCAGAAGTCGGCTTTCGGTTTATCGGAAGCCGACTTTTTTCTTTTAGGATTAACCGTAGGGACGAATTACATTCGTCCTTTGCTAATATTTTTTTGCTACAAAGACGAATGCAATTCGTCCCTACATTCTATTCAGATAAAAAGCCGATATCCGAAGACTGATAGCTGAAACCCGACAGCCCAAAAGCTACCAAGCCACCGTAACAGCCCCTTGTTTTTTTAATGTACCTCTTTCAGGAAAGTATTCAGCAGTATAAGTAATCTGCCAAACGAATGAATCTGGTTTTACTAATACCCCTTTGTATTTGCCATCCCAACGGTCTTCTGGACGTTTAGAGATGAATAATAACTCGCCCCAACGGTTAAAAATCTTTAATTCAAAATCTTTGATATGAGCTGTAAATACTTGAAATGAATCATTCTGAATATCGCCATTAGGCGTGAAAATATCAGGCACTAAAATGCTCGGTTCGCATCTATCTACCACATTAGTACTTGCTCGACTAGTACAACCTAACGTATTGGTTACTTCCACGGTATAAATCCCAACATTTGATACAAAAATACTTTGGTCAGTTTGTCCAGTAGGAAACCATCTATACGTTTGCCCTGCTCCGCCACCAGCATCCAATTTTATCGGTAAAGCATCTGGCACACAAAGTGGTAATTCAGATTTTAAAGGAATAAAAGGAGAGGGCAATAAGCGAACAATAATATCATCACTAGCTCTGCAATTGCCAAGATTAGCATTTAACGTATATAGCCCTTGCTGTGTAGGATAGATAAAATTAGTTGTTTGTCCAGTATTCCAACGATAAGTAACGCCCGATTCAAGATTAGTACCAATAAAATCAATACCATTTCTACAAACATCCCTATCTGCTCCTAAATCTACTTTTGGTGATTGAGCTATTTTAATCATGCTAGTTGAACTGCCGACACAACCATTTGTACCTGTTACTTCATAACGTACAATATCCGTTTTTGGATAAGGAGAAGGCGTATAAAGTCCGCCAGGAGTTACATTCGCTCCTTTCCAAACTCCTGCTGCTGGACTCGCTAATAACTGTATCGGGCGACTATTTTCGCATACTTCATTCGGAACACTAGGATTGATAACAGGAACAGGCTTGAAAGACACTAAAGATTTAGCGGTGCTGACACACTTTCCTGTAGCATCCATAACTGTTACTGTATACTGACCAGCCCTAGAAACCTTAATTTCAGGCGTATTTTCACCCGTGCTCCATGATATTGTTCCAGTGCTAGCATTAGTAGCCTTCAGAACAATTGTATCGCCCTGACAAACCAATGGAGGCACCGTAATGCTTGTAACTGTTCTTGGGCGAATGGCAATAACTAAATTACTTTCAATATACTTACAGCCCGATGGGTCTGATAATTCTAATGTATAAGTGCCAGCGCCAAGACCGCTAATTAAGTAATTTCTAGATGATACCAATATTGAACCCACAGAGCCACTTCTAACAGAAGCGTCAGGATTACCATTCAATTTTAAATCATACGTGGTAGGTTGAACACCACTATTTGTGTTAACAGTGAAAGCGATTGAACCACTATTGAGTACGTCGCAATAGGTATCTGTTGGTCTTACAATAATGTTTGGATTAGAACCCAAAGCCAATAAAGTAATATTGAACGTAGTATCACAAGAAATCGTGCTTTGAATAGATACACGATAGCTACCTGCTTCTATGCCCTTCAATGAACTTTGTGTTTGACCTGCTATAGCAATCCCGTCTTTATACCATACAAACGTATAGGTATCAGTAGGAGAGAGGTTCAGAATGTCAATTTGCCCGTCTTTAATATTACAGCTACTCGGCAATTTTCTATTGACAATGAAACTTGGCTTAGGCAACGTTCGTACTGTGATTTGGTCTTTTACTTCACAATTCGTCGTACTTTCTTTGACAGTTACCGCATAAGTACCCGCGCTACTTACTACGATGCTTGGTGTTGTTTGTCCAGTATTCCATAAAAAAGTAGTTGTTGTACTAGTACCAGCATTGCTTGCAGATAAAACGAATGAAGCATTCTGGCAAATGGTAGTATCTGCACCTAAATTAAAAGGCTTGGCTGCATACAAATTTACATTTACAGAATCTTCGGCAATACAACCATTTTTCTCTACCAATACCGTATATTTTCCAGACTTCGTTGCTACTAAAGTACGAAGGGTATCTTTAGGTGAAAAAGTACCATCTATCAACCATGCGTAATGACTATTAGGAAGGTTGTTCTCAGCAGTCAAAGTAGTAGTATTCTGACAAAGATTAATGTCATTGCCTAAATCAGCATTCGGTATGGCAAATATTTCAAACTCCTGCGGGGGTAGCAACGTATCGGCCAAACATTGATTACCCATGTTTACAAAAACATGGTATTTGCCTGGGGCAAGGAAAGTGTAAGAAACCTTTAAGCCTGCATCGCCAGCACCACCATTTACAGTGTAAACGGGCGAACCGACGGGGGTATATTTTCCATCATTGCCAGCCTGAGGAGCAGGGCCAGCATAAAATCTCCAGTCTGTTTTAGTATTTTTAAAGGTCTCTCCCTCACAAAGATGATTCGTCTGAAAATTAGAAGGCGAACCAAAACAAGTATCTGAAGCCATAATACCTACACCAGAATTTTTGGTAATGACAACCGTTGCCGTAGTGGGTAACCCCAATTGACTAGTTTTACCACTTAAGCTAAAGGCATCTCTTTGGTAATATGAAGTATCAATTTTTATTTTATTGGCATTGGTATAAGATACAGTATCATTAGGCAGTTTTATCACGCCCAAGGTATCAGTACCTTGAACGGCAAGATAAATTTTTCCATCAGGGCCTAGTTGTACCGAACCATAGTATTCTTTTTTGGAAGAATCTAACGTGATTTTTGATTTAGCTAAAGAAACAGAGTCTCCTTGAGTTAAATCATAGCGTAATAACGAAGAATACGAATCGGGCTTTTTAATGGTATCCGCCTTCATCGTCACAAACAGAGTTTTACTATTTGGAGAAAACTCCACGCCATACACCGTTGGTGGAGCGGGGCCTAAATCAATAATCCTTTTATTGGTAATTGCTCCTGTGGAATCTGCAAAGTCATACACTTCTACAAGGTTTCTTGCACCGCCAGGAATGGCAATGGCTAGTTTAGTGGCATCTTGCGAGACCTTTAAATATCCCTGCGCTTTCTCTACGGAATCTATTTTGGAGCCAATATTAATCGTTTTAGAAATAGAAATACCATTCTTTGTCACACGATACATACGGTAAGTATTTGTATTATAATCGTGTGAGATGACCCAATAAGTAGAGTCTTTTTTAACAAATGTTGAAATAAGGTTCTCAGTAGAAGAAACGTCGTCTAAGGGAAGGTTTTTTTGGATAATTTTTCCTTTTCCTTGATTCAATCGGATATCAACAATTGAATACGTTAATTTCTTTTCACCATTAATTTCTGTTGTGGTAAAGATATAATAATATGACTGACAGCCTTGACAACTAGGCTGGGGAACAATCACAGCCGATTGGGTAGAATACGAACTTCCCTTTAAAGTATCAGCAGGGTTGATTGCCGCCATTTCATTCCCATCTTTGTCATATACTTTTCGCCCGTCGGTATAAAATAATAAATTACCATTTTGGTCTGCTATCGACGATACCCCTTCTACTGTATTTAATTTTCCTTCAGTATCTGGTGTAGCTGAACCATTTGAGAACTTGATACCAGCATTATTCCCAAAGAACCAAGATGTTTCTGGTGGTTTGGGAGGAGGAGGTACGCAAAGTTGAACATTGATTTTGTTTTGAGCCGAACATCCAGTTATCGTATCGGTTACTTGTACCGAATAACAGCTTGTTGTATCGGCAATAAGCGTCTGCGTAGAATCGCCTTTAGGAAACCATCGATATTTATATTGAGGTTGTGCACCCCCATTTCGATAAGGGTCTAAGAGTATTGTACTGCCCTTACAAATAGTCGTGTCTTGTTGTGATGGTGTTTGCCCCAAAAAGAAAGCTTGTGGAGGAGCATTAATCGTAATTGTTTTTGTATAAGTTACGGGAATACCATTTTCTGTACGAATAAGTGTTACTAATTTAGGACCGGGGGTAGAATATAAGTGTGCAGGGTTTTGTAAAGTAGAAACGTTTTTTAGTGTACTGGTAGGGTCACCAAAGTCCCATCGCCAAGCAGTTGCCGCTGTTGTACCTAAATCTTTAAAAATTGTTGCTGCTGTAGAATCCGAACATTCCGACAAACAAGTTTTTGTTGCACTGAATTGAGCACTAGCCGTGTTTGTACAAACCCATGTAATAAAAACACAGGTGATGAGCAAAAAAAAACGTTGTATGCTACTAATTCTAAACATTCTTTCGTTATAAAAATATAAATACTCTTTGCTTTGATATAGACAGGTATTATACCTAAAAGGTTGGATGTGAAAATAGTTATTATAAAAATGGTTTTTAATAAAAAAATCTTCTTTAAATTTAGATTTTTCTGTGTTAAATAAACTAGAATTTATTGTTCATCGTTCAAATAAACAGAATTATCATCCGCCGATAATATAAACGAAATTTATAAGAGTATAGCACTTTTCTAACGGAATATAATGCTTAAAATAATAGAAAACACAAAATGGTACAAAAATATGTAGATAAAGTACATTTTGTCAATAAAAATATTATCTGAATAAAAATATCTTATTAAGATTTAACATTATGATTTACTGTTGATAAAGATGCATTTAACCATTCCGAATTCCATGTTGCAAAGAAGTTTCCTGTTTGTATTTTGTATGTTAACTTGGTCTTTTGCTAAGGCGCAAGACCCTCAATATTCACAGTTTTATGCAGCACCTATGTTCCTTAATCCTGCTTTTGCTGGGTCTGCAAAAGCAGCTCGTGTCAGTTTAAATCACAGAAATCAGTGGCCATCTTTAAGTGCTAACTTTGTGACCTCCTCCCTTTCTGCTGATATGTATTTAGATAAAATCAACAGTGGCGTAGGGATATTACTTACCTCAGACCGTCAGTTTACTAACTTGGTAACTACGGATATTGGTGCGTTATATTCTTATCACCTTAAAATCAATGATGGATTAAGAGCAAACTTAGGGATACAAGGTTCGTATGTAACACGTGGGGTAAATTTTGCTGACTATACGTTTGGTGATCAAATTAATACTTATTTGACGACAGGAGCATATCCCCGCTATTCGTCTGATCAGATTTTACAAGGGGGTAACAATTTGACTCCCCAATTAAAATATTGGGATTTTTCAACAGGTGCTCTTTTGTATGGAGAACAGTTTTGGGTGGGGGCTTCATTCCATCATATCAATCAACCTAACCAGTCATTTTCTAATGCAAATGCAGCCTTGCCTATGCGAATAGGTATTCAGGCAGGGTTTAATATTCCTTTGGCCGACTATATGTTGGGGAATAATCTTGGCGATGCAGTTGATAAAGAAAAAAGTATTACCCCTGTGGTTCACTACAGACGTCAAGGGCAATCAGACCAATTAGACGTAGGTGCTTATTTAACTTATTCCCCTATCGTAATTGGTGCATGGTATAGAGGTATTCCTTTGAAATCGTATAAGAAAGATAATGTTAGTATCGTTAGCCACGACGCCTTGGTTTTTTTGGTAGGCTATCGTCAAGATAATTTTTCTATTGGTTACAGTTATGATGCCACCATCTCTTCCCTAAGCTCGACAGGTGGTGCTCATGAACTATCAATTTCTTATATTTTTACAGACTTGATTCAGTCTAAAAAGAGTAATCGTCCAAGAAAAGGAGAACTAAAGTGTCCAAAGTTTTAAAATCTTTACACAAAGCCTGATTTTTCTAAGGGATTGATAATTAATAAATTGAAAAGCAAAAACAGCTCACTTGTCATAAGTGAGCTGTTTTTGCTTTTAGGATACAGAATAGTTTTATTCTCCCAACTTCTTATAACGAATACGTTTTGGCGTAGCATCGTTACCTAAACGTTTTTTACGGTTTTCTTCATAATCAGAGAAGTTTCCTTCAAACCAATATACTTGCGAATTACCTTCAAATGCTAAAATATGCGTGGCGATTCTATCTAAGAACCATCTATCATGGGAGATGACTACAGCACAACCACCAAAGTTTTCAAGAGCCTCTTCTAAGGCACGTAATGTGTTTACGTCCAAATCGTTGGTAGGCTCATCCAGCAATAGAAGGTTGGCACCCTCTTTCAGCATCATTGCCAAGTGTACACGGTTACGCTCTCCACCCGAAAGATTACCAATTTTCTTTTCTTGATCGGCACCGTTGAAATTAAATTTACTAACATAGGCTCTGGCATTTACTTGCTTTCCTCCCAACATAGTATGTTCTGTACCTCCAGAAATAGTTTCAAAAACTGATTTATCAGGTTTTAACTGATTATGCTCTTGGTCAACATACGCCATCTGAACTGTTTCACCAACTTCAAATGTTCCTGCATCTGGCTGCGCTTGTCCCGTAATCAATTTAAACAACGTCGTTTTACCCGCACCATTTGGCCCGATTACCCCAACAATACCCGCAGGTGGTAACGAGAAGGTGAGGTTATCAAATAATAATTTATCTCCGTAAGCCTTTGTTACATTGTTTACTTCAATTACTTTATTGCCTAGTCGTGGACCAGCAGGGATAAATAACTCTAGTTTATCTTCTTTCTGGCGGTTTTCCTCCGACATCAATTTATCGTAGGCCTCTAAACGTGCTTTAGATTTGGCCTGACGTGCTTTGGGCGCCATGCGTACCCATTCTAATTCACGTTGTAATGTTTTCTGACGACGAGATTCCGTCTTTTCTTCTTGTGCTAAACGATTTTGTTTTTGCTCTAACCAAGAAGAATAATTTCCTTTCCAAGGAATACCTTCGCCTCTGTCTAATTCTAAAATCCAACCCGCTACGTTGTCTAAGAAATAACGGTCGTGGGTTACGGCGATTACCGTTCCTTTGTATTGACGTAAGTGTTCTTCTAACCACAAAACAGACTCGGCATCCAAGTGGTTGGTAGGTTCATCTAATAAAAGTACGTCTGGCTCTTGTAATAACAAACGACACAAAGCAACACGACGTTTTTCACCCCCAGAAAGGTTGGCGACGTTGGCATCTGAAGGCGGACAACGCAAGGCATCCATGGCTCTTTCTAGGCGAGTATCCAGTTCCCAAGCATTATAGTGGTCTAATTTTTCTTGAACCTCTCCTTGGCGTTCTAAAAGCTTATCAAAATCTGCATCAGGGTCACCAAAAGCTTCGTTGATTTCGTCGAATTCTTTCAATAAAGCGACAATTTCCGACACGCCTTCTTCTACTACTTCCTTCACTGTTTTAGTAGGGTCAAGCTCTGGCTCTTGTTCTAACATTCCGACAGAATAACCCGCCGAGAAAACAATATCACCAGTATAGCTTTTATCCTTACCAGCAATAATTCTTAAAAGTGAAGATTTCCCAGAACCGTTGAGACCTAAAACTCCAATTTTTGCTCCGTAGAAAAATGATAAGTAGATATTTTTGAGTATTTGTTTTTGGGGTGGAACGGTTTTAGAAACACGTTCCATAGAAAAAATAATGGTTTCCTGACTCATCGGGTTAATTTATCGTTTAATGTAATTTTTTATCAATTCAAAAAAATGCCAAAGTTCATGCAACAGAAAACAGTTTTCCTTGTCATTTAATTACGAACAATTTATTTCAAATAAATTTTATAATCATTTATTCAAAGATAGTATATTTAATCAAAGCCTGCTTACCTTTCTTGTATGATAGCTGTATTTGTCATTTAAATCGCTTAATTTAAGCAGTACGTATATTATTAAATAATATTTTAACTATTTGAGGTTCACTTATATTCATTTATTGTTTATTTTGGGCTGTATTTAAGCGTTAAAATAAAAAAGTTATGAATAGATTGATAATGTAAACAAATCATTAGATTTTTTGCTGAAAATCAGTAAATTGCGAAAAATTTAGGTGTAAGAAGAGTTTCCATTTTCAAAATTTGTTAATTTTAGAATTTTGAAATTATTTTCAATTAGATTCGTTTCATTAATAATAGAAAAATCAGACTTTTTAAACAATCACAAAACTACTAAAATAAATTCAACCTAAACCATGAATCTCTTAGAGTTATGAGCCTTGCCAGACACTCTAATCATGTAATGTAAACCAATGGAAAATACAGTTAAGAACTCCGCCGACTATGGCTATTGTAAAGATGGTAAGGTCTATTTAAAAGGATATTCAGAATATCCAGAACGTCAGATTGGTGTTGTTAGAAACACAGAAGAGGAGGCCTTACAATATTTCGTTAATCGTTTTACGATTGCTGAAAATAAAGTAGCCTTACTTTTTGAACAAGTAGAAGAAGCTCAGAACAAAGGTTCTTATCTTACCAAACTACTTCAGCTTCGCAAAAATCTTGTAGAATTTGATGGCTTAGGAAATTTTATGCCCTTACTCGAACGTTTGGATGGCCTAGAATTGGAATTAAGAGAGCTTATTCTGCACAACCAAATCAAAAATCTTGAAATAAAAAGAGCTTTGATTGAGGAGTTGAGAGAAGCAAGTAAGAGCGAAGAGTGGGCAGAAACTACAGAAATCATTATGGAAATTAAAACCAAATGGTTGAAAACTGGCCCTGTTGATAAATCTTTACAAGATAGCGTTGAAGAAGAATTCAATGCGATTGTAGATGATTTCTTCGTGAGACGCCGTGAATATTACGCTGAGAAAAACAGAATCATTGACGAAAAACTTGCGACACTTCAACGTATTGTTGATGATGCTCGTAATTTACGTTATGAAAAAGATGTAGACGCTGGATTCCTTAAAATTAAGGATTTACAACGTGAATGGAAAACAATTAGTCAGGTTCCGCCTAAAAAGCAAAGCCAACTTTGGAAACAGTTTAAACGTTCAAGTGATTTCTTCTTTGAGCGCTACAACCGTGAAAAAGGAATTGTATCAACACCAAGAGTTGATCCAAGAGTACAGCAGATGAAGGATATGACCACCGAATTGGAAGGATTGTTCAAACAACAAGAATTAATTCCACAAACTTCGGAAAAGGCAAAAGGATATTTAGTAAAATGGAAAGAGCTATCGGCTCTTGCTAAAAATGTTGATAGAGGAATTGCTGAACGTTTCAGAAATATCTGTGATAAGATTTTCGAAATGAATTACTTGTTAAGAGTAATTAGCTATCGTCACCCTGCTTTGCATGAAAAACCAAGAATTGAGCAATTGAAAATCATGATTAATCAAATGGATTACATGACTAAAAAAGAGAAAAACGAACTAGATTCATTTATCTCTGATGCTAATTACAATGGTCAAATGGGAGATAAGTTGGTGATGAATAAAATCAACACGCAAAAACGTAAAATCTCTATGAAAGAAACATTACTAATTGAGTTCAAGAAAGAGCTTGAGATTTTGTTAGACCAATAGATTTTGTTTAGACTTTAAGATTGAAGACTCAAGACAAAAGTAGTAAGACTGAAGATTACTAGTAATTTGAATTGAGATAAGAGTATAAAAGCCTCCTGATACAAATCGGGAGGCTTTTATATTCTTATTACTTTACATCCTCAATTGACCTATAAACTACATCCATTACTTTTCTTCTGACTTTTAAGGCGTTTATTTTATTGTTACTCACAGAAGGATGTACTCTGTTTGATAAAAATATAAATACTAACTCTTTTTCTGGGTCTACCCAAACCAACGTACCCGTATAACCTGAATGTCCATAAGAATTGGGCGAAACGGAAGCTGAAATGTAATTACTTTCACCATCAGCTGGAAGTTTGTCCCATCCCAAAGCTCTTTCCCCTTTTGGAGAAACACTGTTCGTAAAAGTATTGATGGTTTCTTCATTATAAAAAATCAAGTTATTGATACTTCCTTTTTCAAGGTTCATCTCAAACAACTTCACCAAATCTGACGCTGAACTAAATACGCCAGCATGACCAGATACTCCACCGAGCATCGCTGCGGTTTGGTCTTGAACAGTTCCTTGTAGATTTCTTTCTCTGAACAAACGGTCGTTTTCAGTAGGTGCTATCTTGGCTTTCTCTATTCTTTTTAACGGATTAAAGCCTGTCGTTTTCATGCCTAATGGTTCATATAGATAGGAGGATGTAAATACATCTAATCCTTGCCCAAGGATGCGTTCAACTATATGTTGCATAATCATGAAGCCCAAATCGCTATATACATAGCTAAAAGACCCATCGCGGTCGTGTTTATTAATTAAAGGTGATTTTATTACCCATTTCCAAACAGAGTCTCTGATAGCCGTTTTGGCATACATGTCGTCTGCTACTTGCAACGGATAGTCTAATGATTGCGTAGTACTATAAAACTCTTTTTTCCATCCTAAAGGAATACGTGTTCTTTCCCAGAATGGAATATAAGCAACCAATCCTGCCTGATGCCAGAGGATGTTGCGAATCGTCATATTTTCTTTATTGGTTCCTCTGAGTTCTGGAAGATAAGTAACTATTTTTTCATCCAGATTAATCTTCTTTTGGTCATAAAGATACATAACGGCTTGGAGCGTTGCCGATACTTTTGTAACCGATGCCAAATCATACACCGTTTGGTTCGTCACTGCTGGACTATTGGGTTCATATCCAAGTTGCCCATAGTTTTTATTCAAAATGATTTTACCTTTTCTGGCAACTAATACCTGACAACCAGGAAAAACTTTTTGATTAATGGATGAAACAATAATTGGGTCAATGCCTTTCAGTACATCCGAACTCATCCCCACACTTTCGGGAGATGCTTTTTCTAGTTGACCTTGTTTTCTTAGCATAATACCATCCCCTGCGATGTATAGATTTTCTACGGAAACTGGCAATTTGCCCGTAGCAGGTATCTGTCCGAATAATACTTTTGCCATTGCTGAATAAGCGGCTTCGTCGTCTTCGTATCCACATACCAAATTAGAGACCTCTGGAAAGAATTTTAAACTATAAGGATTCCCAAACACACACACTACAATATTTGGGGTCTTTTTCTCCAATCTTTTAATAAAATCTTGTACGCCATAATTCAAATCTAATCTACTGGCAGATTTTTTATTGATATTATGAACACTTAGAATGACGGTATGGGTAGAATCTACATTTTTGAGTACCTCATTGAATAAACCTTCATCATTTTTGGCTACGCTAGCATACTGTGCCATTGGCACAACAGCACTTAAAGCTTGTTGAAAACGGTTGTTAGTGGCAATATCTAAGCTGACAGAAACCAACTTATTATTATCTGGTGCAAGGGGCAAAAGCTTTCTAGTATCTTTTACTACAGTAATGGCATTATCAAATAACTCTTGTTTGATTTGTTGTGCCTGAGGAGTATGTAAGTCCTGATATAAATTGTTGGATTCTATGTACTTGAATTGATTTAACCCTACCCAATATTTGGCATGTAATATTTTCTTTACACGATTATCTATTTCTGTTTGTTTAATCAATCCCGACTGTATGGCATCTTTGATTTTATTGATGCCTTCTGGAATATTTTCAGAATATAACAAGATGTCGTTCCCTGCTACAAAAGCCTGCAAATCTATTTCAGCAGACGATATTCCTTGTCCATTACGAACACCTTTCATATTCAAGGCATCGGTAATTACTAGGCCCTTGAAGCCCATTTCTTTTTTTAATAGATTGGTAATGATACTCTGTGAAAGCGTTGCTGGTCGCCAATCATAAAAAGGTATTTGTAAATGACCTACTATCATGCTCTTGATAGAATCATCAATCAATTGTTTGAAAGGAACCAATTCAATATTGTGCATACGTTCGAAACCATACGATACTTGTGGGAGTGTAAAGTGGGAGTCTGTATGGGTATCGCCATGACCCGGAAAATGTTTAGCACAAGCTAAAAGCTGGTTGTTTTGCATACCTTTCATATAGGCACTACTTTTAGCCGCTACATTTTCAGGGATTTCGCCAAAAGAACGAAACCCAATAATAGGGTTTTGTGGATTAGAATTAATATCTACTACGGGTGCAAAATTCAAATGAATCCCTAAGCGTTTACACTGGCGAGCAATCTCTGTACCCATGTTATAAATCAGTGAATTGTCTTGGATAGCTCCCAACGTAATTTGTTTAGGAAAAGCCATCGTAGCATTGACACGCATAGCCAAGCCCCATTCACCATCTATGCCGATTAACAAAGGTATTTTGGTCGTTGACTGAAATCGATTGTTTAGATTAGTATAAGCCGTTGGGTCGCCCTGAAAGAAAATTAACCCTCCGATATAATTATTTTGTATAAGGCTTTCAAGCTTTTTGAAATGAGCTTCCCCATGAGTTGGGTTTACAGCTACCATAAAAAACTGACCAATTTTTTGGTCGTTCTCCATCGTAGCAAATACGCTATCAACCCATTGATTTTCTAGTAATTGACTATTGTTAATGAATTTGGTCGGATTTAATACACGGTTTTTCTTAACAAATTGCTTTGTTATAGTTGCTTCCTTTTTTGCTGTTAGGGAATACAAAAAACTATTATTTAATGCTCCGATAAGTGGTAGTTTTAGTACGAACCAAAGGAGAATAAGTGTAATCGAAAACCAAGAAAACTGCTTATACATTTTATCAATTAATGGTTGGGATTCAAATAAAAAAGATACAAACTTACAATAAAATTAACGCTAATTAAATAGGAAGAGAAAATTTGAAAGTATAAAAAAGTAAACCTAAATGATAATACAGGTTAGCTGGAGGAAGATGGGGATGTATTAAAATACTAATGCTTAGAAGTATTTAGATAACGAAAAATAGGGGAATATTATGCGGATTTTATTGGTTTTGTTTCGATAAATTATCTTGGATTACGAATAGTGGGCATTCTGATAATTATGTGTAATAATGGTTTAACTTATTACTTGAGGCTATCTAAAAAGGAAACCATAGCAAAATAATATTTTGCTGAAAAAACTTTTCGGACAGCCTCATTATACAAAACAAAAGCTATTATTGACTTTATTGGAAGATTAACTCAAGGCTAATCGTCATCATCTTCCTTTTCAATGTTAGCAGGAATTTTCACAAAAGCACTTCTTTTAGGAGGAGGCATTTTGCTGTTTTCTCCACGCATTACTTTCCAAATATCTTCGTTGAAAGCTAAATCGGGTGCGGCATCTTCATGACTAAAATCAAAATTAGTTTTGCGTTTTCCTGTATTGATAGCCACATTTCTTTGGTTAATATCCACATTAGCAGGTAAAGCTTTGAAGGCAGTTAAATCGATATTTTTAGTAAAACACCTAAACAGGGGTGTTGCAGCGGCATCGTATTGGCTCATTGGGGGTAATCCTAAAATCAATTCCATTGTTCTAAGCATACCCGCAGTAGAATACATGGTGTGGTCTACAAACTTCCTTTTAGTATAGGGACTCACTATATAAGCTGTAGAGCGGTGGGCATCCACATGGTCAGAACCATTTTGAGCATCATCTTCTAAGATAAATACGACTGATTCTTTCCAGATTTTGGATTTTGATAAGTGTTCAATAAAGTTGCCAACAGCCAAATCGTTATCAGCGATGCAGGCTTCAACACTAAATGCTCCTTTTTTAGAACCAGAGGTATGATCATTTCCCATACGAATGCTACTGAAACGAGGAACTGCATTAATGGCTAATAAAGAATCAAAATCTATTTCCCATTGTTTTTCACGGTCTGAATCTTTAAAGTTCATATCCCAACCCTTATACATTTTACAAACATTCCCCTTTACACCTTCATAATTGCCTTCTGGTTCATCGGCAAATTCTCCATACGTTCTAAAAGGAATCTTGGCTCTTTTACAATAATCCCAGATGAATCCATTTTTAGGGTAAGCAATTTCTCTTTGCCCTTCATAGTCATACGAACCACCCCTTCCACCATAACTTGTTACCCAGTTCTTTTCAACATAGTCGTTGGCATAAGCAGCAGTAGACCAATTATGCCCGTCGGCAGAAACTTCAGCATCAACATAAAAATTATCTAAAAGCACATAGTCTTTCACAATTTTATGTTGATTGGGCGTTAAGTTTTCTGGAAAGATACAAAGAGACAAATCTCCATTTCCTTCTTTTACATCCCCTAATACTTGGTCATAAGTACGATTCTCTTTGATGATGTAAAAGACATATTTGATAGGAGATTTTTCACCCACTTTCATCGGAATAGGATTATCGCTTTCGCCCATCGCCATCGCTTCAACTTGTTTGCTATAAGGTGTATTCTGAAAAACAACTTGCGAATAGCTTGCTAATGTTTGCTCAGTAGGTACATCAATGATAGACATCGTACCTTTCAAAATACCTGCAATGTATTCCACTACTTCCTTATTGGCTTCAGGGTTAGCGCCTACTTCTTGCGGTTTCTTTTTGGCCATTGGGTTTGGACCTTTAGGATTTGGTTTTGAACTAAAGCCTTTTCCATTGGTTACATAAATTTTATCACCAATGGTTTTTACAGCAGTTGGATACCAGCCTGTTGGAATAAAGCCTTTTGATAAGCTTTTGCCTTTTTGAGTAATATCAAAAACAGCAAGGCAGTTATTATCGGCATTTGCAATATACAATGTCTTCTCGTCGGGCGAAAGCGCCACAGCATTAGGTGTTGAACCAATAGGAGCATTTGGGTACAGAGAAGCTGAAATATGTTCAATCAAAGTGTGTGTAGCCGTTTCAATGACAGAAACGGTATTATCGTTTCCATTGGGTACGAATAAGTACTTTTCGTCTTTTGTAAACACCATATCATTCGGGTGGCTATTGGTAGGAATTTCTGCTACAATTTTGCTTTGAACAGTGTTATAAGCAATCACTTTAGCGCCTCCCCAAAGCGTAATGTATAGCTCATTACTTTTGGAAGCCATCATACAGGTATAAGGCTCGGCACTTAGTTTTTCTTCTTTAATGACCTTTTTAGTAGCTAAATCACAGATAAATAATGATTTTGAATCTTTGGCGACTACATATAGCCGATTATTCTTGGTATCTATACAAATTCCTGCGGGCGAAATTTTAGCTTTTGGATAGGCTTCCCCTAATTTAATTTCACCATCTTGGATTAACTTTTGATTTTCTATTTTGTAAATCACTACGATATTATCGTTACCTCCTGACGCATACAAATATTTTTCATCATCACTAAAGGCTAACCCTACCCAAGATTTTTTGATGATAACATCATCTAATATTTTTTCAGTAGCTACATCAATCAATGTAATGCTTTGTGTGCTTTGCCCATTGTTGGTAACTGCCAATAATTTTTGTGAGGGAGAAACCACTAGGTTTAATGGTAAATCATTAAGTTGTATGCTATTGCCAACAGGGGTTAATGACCACCCATTTGGCAGGGTAACTCTTTTTGCAATTAGACTTTCAAGAAGAGGATCTTTACCATTTTGATGTTGCGTTTGTTTGGGGTTACAAGCAACGCAGAACAAAATTATAGCCATTGAATAAAGTAAAGATTTCATGTGTTGGAATGGTTTGTTCAGAAAGATATTTGATAAACAAGAATACAACTGCTATTTGTAACCCTAAATTTAACAAATGGCTTTTATAAAAGTTATAAATATTTGTTATCATCTTATAAACAAAAAAAGTCAGCCCAAATCTGAACTGACCTTTGAATACTAAGCAAATAGCAATTTATTGTTTATGAATATCTGAACCCCCTGTTGAACTTGACTTTACAACTCTTGCATTTCCTTTATGATATACGTCGCTACCACCTGTAGCAGAAATACTGATTTCTTTTTCAGCCCATACATAAGCATCTGAACCACCTGTAGACGATACACTGCAATAACTTGTTTTTAAACCAGTAGCTTTTAAATCACTTCCACCTGTTGAAGTAGCTTTAAATACAGTGGCAGTACCTGTTAAAAAAACATCTGATCCTCCTGTTGTTTGACATGTAAGTTCGTCAGCATCTACTTCTAGTTTAATATCCGACCCGCCCGTTGCACTTACATTCAATTTAATTAAATCTAATTTGTTTTCTGAATAAACATCAGAGCCACCTGTCGCAGAAATGCCCGTAATATCTTTGATAGTAACGTACACTTTTACTGGTTTTGAATTCCAGTTGAACCAACTCCATTTAGAGTTTTCAACATAGATATTCAAGCCACCATCTTTGATTTCAGTAATGATATTATCTTGTTTGTCTTTATCTGCACTAACCGTTACAGATTCGGCACTTCCTTGTTTGATATATAAATCAATACCACTGGTAACACGAATTGTTTTGAAGCCCGTAATTGAGCGGTTTTCTTTAGTCGTTTGTGCCGAAACCTCTATAATAGAGATAATGGTAACAAGTAATATTAAAAGAGATTTAGTTAAATTTTTCATAATATATTAATTAATTGTGAATGAGTGAATTGTGAATTAGTGAGTAGTTCGTCATCGCGGTTGTAAATACATGATTAATATCCTGCTCTAATATTGCTTTGATAGAGAAACACCATTTACTATAATCGTTCAACGTGATTACCTGATTTCGAAATGAAGTAATCAACTATGCTCAATTCTCTCATAAGATGCAAAGCACCTATTAAAGGTTGCACTAGTTAGGAAAAGAAATTTTACCCATAGATACTGATGGAATTCCTTTTCTAGTACCAAAGTCAGATTCGCCACCTGCTACGGTCTCATTCGCTAAAATAGCGAAGAGTACAGCTTCTTTTGCATCGCCTGAAATACCTAAATCATCCGTTTTAAAGAAATTAGCAGGAATCAATTCTTTCAGCCATTGTACTAGCAACGGGTTGTGCATTCCTCCGCCAGAGAGATAGATATTGAAATCTGCTAAAGATTGTGAGCCGACTGCCCAATGAATGGCTTCAGAGATAGTTTCAGCACTAAAACGGGTAAGCGTAGCTAATAAATCATTTACAGAAATATTTTCAGTCCTACTGATTACCTGAGCGTTTTTGACGTAATCAATACTAAATAATTCTGGGCCAGTGGTTTTGGGGAAAGGACTAAAAAAGAAATCATCGGCCTTTAATACTTCAAGCAATCTAGTATTTACGATGCCTTGTTTAGCAATGTTGGCATTTTTGTCATAAGCCATGTCTGGGAAATAAAACCTCGTGAAGGCATCAATCAATGTATTGCCAGTACCTGTATCGGTAACAAACACTTCTTCGGGGTTCATGCTGGCAGGCAAGAATGTAAAATTGGCAATACCACCCATATTAAGCATAATACGGTTTTCGCCTTTCTTACCAAAAATATAATAATCACCATAAACGGCTAATGGAGCACCTTCGCCTCCTGCGGCAATATGTTTTTGTCTGAAGTCTGAAAGCGTAATAATATTAGTTTTCACCGCAATATGGTCGCCATCACCAATTTGTAAAGTAGCGTTAGGGAACATTTCCTGTTGATGCAAAATTTTAGGAGCATGCATAACGGTTTGTCCATGTGAGGCTACTAGGTCGACGTCTTCACTCGTAATATTCCACTTTTTTAAGCAGTCCAATATCATTTCGGCATGGAGTAAACCAATCCATTCATTTAGTAAAGCAAGGTGCTGGAAATCAATTGTTTTCTTCGCAAATACTTTCCTGATTTCAGTTTTAACGGCATCAGAATAATCTGCGGTTTCAAAGTTTAATAATTTTACGGAAGTATCTTCCCCACTACCAGTTATTTCACAAAGGGCTACATCAAGGCCATCCATTGATGTGCCAGACATAAGACCAATAATTTTACGAGAAGATTTTCCTGCTAGTTGATAAAGTTTTTGTACGTTTTTATTCATGGATTTTTGTATTGAATGAATATTAGCTATTCTGCTATTACTGAAGGTTTAAATCCCTCGATAATATATTTTTTGCCCGCAGATTCACGCTGAAAAAATACGCTGATGATGCAGATTCGTTATTAGTAAATATCAGATAAGTTTCTACAATCTCCGTAAATCAGCGGTTTAAAATCTCTGAAATCAGCGGGTAAAAAATCCTATTATTTCTTCTCAACCAATTTACTAAATCTAACCTTCATCACATAAGTTAGAAGGGTTAAAATAATTAAAACGATGATGCCTTCTTCAATATGATTTGAAGAATTATTGGCAGGGTCTGCATACCAAATATAAATTAAAAAGGCGATTAAGACAGCCTCAACCACAATAAATACAGATAAGATAGCTACAACCGTTGATAATAGAAGAGGACGAAGTTTATCAAAAACCGATTTCTTATTTTCCATTGTCAAAAAAATAGGCGGATTCAAAACCCGCCTGATATTATTTCGTATTATATCATTAGTTCATTAAAAGAAGAATCCGCCAGCACGTATTACAATAGGACTGCCATAGGGAGAATTAGGCAGACCCGTTATCGGAGAATATGTATTGTCGTAGGTGAAATTATAAAGAATTGATAATTGAAACCCTCCAAATCCAAAACCAATTCCAGCTAAAGTCTGAATAGGATATTCAAGAGAAAGCCCTGACATTTTATAATAATATTTTTGTATTTCTGCCTGAGCAAACATATTGGATGCAATGTTATCTAAAAAGTGTAAACGATACTGTCCAAAAACTCGTGGACCATATTGATTCTGTGCATCATCGAATCTAGGCTTGAAGTATTGATAATCAAGAGCAAAACCAAGTATAACGTCATTGGTTGCTTGATATCCCACCATTGGCGAAATTCCAATTGCAGTTATACTTCCAAATTGTATATTACCAAGACCACCTCCAAATTTAAGCCTTTGTCTGAAAGGTAAATCTCTTACATCTTGTTCTTCGTCTAAATCCCGAACAGAACTATCTTGTTTGATAACAACAGGAGCTTGTGAAAAAGAAGAGGTATAAGCAGTTACAGAGATTAGAATAATAAAAAGTAATTTTTGCATGGTTATTATTTATTAGTTTCTTAGAATCATTGATAGAATCCGCTAATTTAACGCAAAGATTAGCTATTTTCTTGTAAAGCACGAAACAATCTTTTTAGAAAACGTGTCTGATTATAAGGAGGTTCATTTTTTTGTCTTTTCTGATTACTTGATGACCTCAATGCAAATTTTAGCAAACCAGAATTCCTTATCTTTGTTTCATGAACAATACCGAAATCATCGACCAGAATCATATCGCTTTTGAAGACCTTGACCCTAAACGTAACATCATTATCAAAGGGGCAAGAGTAAACAACCTAAAAAATATAGATGTTGCCATTCCTCGCAATAAACTTGTAGTGATTACGGGCTTGTCGGGTTCGGGGAAATCGTCTTTGGCTTTTGATACCCTCTTTGCAGAAGGACAACGGATGTATGTAGAAAGTTTGAGTGCCTATACGCGTCAGTTCTTGGGACGAATGGAAAAACCTGATGTTGATTACATCAAGGGTATTTCTCCTGCTATCGCCATTGAACAAAAAGTGTCGAGTAAAAACCCACGTTCTACCGTAGGGACTACTACCGAAATATATGACTACCTAAAGCTACTTTTTGCTAGAATAGGGATTACTTATTCTCCTATTTCTGGTAATCCAGTAAAGAAAGATACTGTTACGGATGTTGTCAATTATTTGTTTACCAAAGAAGAAGGACAAAAAGTAATGGTACTTTCGCCATTGTATTTAAAAGAGGGAAGGAAATTGGCCGAAGAAATGAAAATTTTACTTCAAAAAGGCTATACCCGTATTGTGATTGATGGCGAAACCAAATTCCTAGAAGAACTTTTGGAAGATAAAACGGCACTCAAAAACCTGCCTGCCATAGATTTATTTAGCAATAATTATAAAATTCTGATTGACCGTGTAGTGATTAAAAAAGAAGCTGACGGGCAACCCGATGAGGAAACCCAATTCCGTTTGTCAGATTCTGTCCAAACCGCTTTTTTTGAGGGAAATGGCACTTGTTTTGTCGAAATTGTTGGTGATGAAACTAAAACGTTTTCTGACCGTTTTGAGGCGGATGGGATAGTGTTTGAAGAACCTTCTTTAAACCTCCTCAGTTTTAACAATCCTTATGGCGCTTGTAAGCGTTGTGAGGGCTTTGGAAGAATCTTGGGATTAGACCCAGACTTGATTATTCCAGACAAAGGTGTTTCTGTTTATGAAGGAGCAATAGCCCCTTGGCGAACAGAAAAAATGAGCGAATGGCTCGTGCCATTATTGAAAAACGCTACTAAGTTTGATTTCCCTATTCATCGCCCTTATAAAGATTTAACCGACGAGCAAAAAGAAGTGCTCTGGACAGGCAATGAATATTTCCACGGACTGAATGATTTCTTTGCGATGTTGGAAAAAGAAACGCACAAAATTCAGTACAGGGTAATGTTATCACGTTATCGTGGGCGAACTACTTGTCCAGACTGCAAAGGCTCTCGCTTACGAAAAGATGCGGGTTATGTGAAAATTTCAGGTAAATCAATTATTGATTTGGTACTGATGCCTTTGAGTGACGTAAGCTATTTCTTTAAAAACCTTGATTTGCCCGATTATCAATATGGTGTTTCAAAAAGAATTTTGATAGAAATTGAAACTCGCCTAGAATACATGGAGAAAGTAGGATTGGGCTATTTAACCCTCAATCGATTATCTTCAACACTTTCTGGGGGAGAATTTCAACGCATTAAATTAGCAACCTCTTTAGGAAGTGCTTTGGTAGGCTCAATGTATATCTTGGATGAACCTTCTATTGGATTGCATCCACGAGATACACAGAGATTAGTATCTGTGTTGGAATCCTTACGAGATATGGGTAATACCGTTATTGTGGTTGAACATGAAGAAGAAGTAATGCGTGCGGCCGACCAGATTATAGATATTGGTCCTGATGCGGGGAGTAATGGTGGAAAATTGGTTTTTCAAGGCAACTGGGAAACTATCAATGATATTGATGCCAAGGCGAATCCAGATGCTGGATTTTCGCATACAATCAATTTCTTAACAGGTAGAGATACAATTGAAGTACCTAAATTCCGTAGAAAATCTACGAGTTTTATTGAAGTAAAAGGAGCTTATGAAAATAACCTAAAGGACGTAAACGTAAAGTTTCCTTTGGGAATATTAATTGCTGTAACGGGAGTGAGTGGGTCAGGAAAATCTACGCTCATCCGAAAAATATTATATCCAGCCCTTGGGCGTCATTTAGGTACTTATACAGACGAAGCAGGGAAATATGCAGAAATTAGTGGTAGTATAGGCAAGATTGAAGCTGTAGAAATGGTTGACCAAAATCCCATTGGGAAATCGTCTCGCTCTAACCCTGTGACCTACGTGAAGGCTTATGACCAGATACGCTTATTGTATTCTGAGCAACCCATTGCCAAAGCCAGAGGCTATAAGCCAGCTCATTTTTCGTTCAATGTAGAAGGGGGACGTTGTGAAACCTGCCAAGGAGAGGGCTTTGTAACGATAGAAATGCAGTTTATGGCGGATGTAAAACTGAAGTGTGAGTCGTGCGGAGGCAAGCGTTTTAAACAAGAAATTTTAGACGTCAAATTCAATGATAAGGACATTGCCGATTTGTTGGATATGCCCGTTGATGAAGCCATTGAATTGTTTAGAAAAGATCAACCAAAATTAGCCGACAAACTATTGCCTTTACAGGAAGTAGGATTAGGCTATGTGAAATTGGGGCAATCGTCTAATTCATTATCAGGCGGAGAGGCTCAAAGAGTAAAGCTAGCGAGCTTCTTGGGCAAAGGCAATCCAAATAAAGGAAAAACACTTTTTATTTTTGATGAGCCTACAACAGGGTTGCACTTCCATGATATTAAAAAATTACTAAAGGCCATTAACGCATTGGTAGAACAAGGCGATTCGGTCATTATTATTGAGCATAACATGGAAGTGATAAAATCATCTGATTATATCATTGATTTAGGCCCAGAAGGAGGTGAAAAAGGTGGGTTTGTTACCTTTGAAGGAACCCCCGAACTCATGGTGGAATTAGAAGGAAATTACACCGCTGATTTTTTAAAGCAAAAGCTTTCGTAATAATGTTTTTAATCTTATGGCGGTAAGATTAAAAAATTAGTAACTACGTTGGTGGTTAGATGATAATTGTTGTCGATGTCGTATTAGTTCTTGATAGGTAATCGTTCTTAACATCCCAATTTTAATCTTTCGTTTCAGTGCGTCGGTTTCAGATTTATACGTGTTCTGTCCTTTTAATAACTCTTCGGCGATATTTGTCACTAAGGCTTCAATTGAATCGACCTTTAGTAAAAGTGGTTTCTTGTTCATCGAATTTTAAGGCTGGCTAAAGTAAATTACGTATTCAAGAGAAGTTAGAGTCGTTAATTATGAACATAAGTTAATATTTTTGTTTGAAAGAAAAATGATTTTTCACCATTTTTTTTTGCCAAACAAACCTTTTTTTCTTTTTTAACCCCAAAAAACCATTAAAATCGTCCTATTT